>JBFYZE010000135.1:0-3931 GCA_041309665.1 Gemmatimonadales bacterium
TGGAAGAGGAGGTGCCGGCGTTCCCCGAGGTGCTTCACCTCCTGGCCTTCATCCGGGCGAGCGAGCGCGGCATCGTGGTCTGACCCCTCCACATGACACATCCCCGGATCGGCGTGGCGGGCGTGGGTGCCCTGGGCTGCAACCATGCGCGCATCCTCGCCGGGCTGGACGGCGTCTCCCTCTCCGGAATCCACGACGTGCGCCCCGACCGCGCCCACGAAGTGGCGGGGGATCTGGGTACGACGGCCATGGGGTCGCTGGAGGCCCTCCTGGACGTGTCCGACGCGCTCGTGGTGGCGGTGCCCACCCGCGCCCACGAGGAGGTGGCCATTGCCGCGCTGCTCCGGGGCATCCCGGTCCTCGTGGAGAAGCCGCTGGCGCCCACGCTGCACGCCGCGGACCGGATCCTCGCCGCCGCGAGGGATGGGGGTGCGTTCGTCCAGACCGGCCACGTGGAGCGCTTCAACGCCGCCGTGCTGGCGGCGCTCCCCTTCCTGGACCGGCCGCTCTTCATCGAGTCCCACCGCATGGCCCCGTTCACGCCGAGGAGCACCGACGTGGCGGTGGTCCTCGACCTCATGATCCACGACGTGGACCTGGTCATGAGCCTGGTGGGTATGCCCCTCGTGGAGTTGGCGGCTTCCGGGCTCCCGGTGCTCACCTCGAGCGTGGACATCGCCAACGCGCGCCTCACGTTCGCGGGCGGGGCGGTGGCGAACCTGACGGCGAGCCGGGTGTCGCTGGAGCGGATGAGGAAGCTTCGGATCTTCCAGCCTTCGGGGTACCTGAGCCTGAACCTGGCCGACGGGACCGGCGAGTTCCTCAGGCTTCGGCAGGACCTCTCGGAGATCCAGGCCCGGGCCGCCGCCGGACCCGCCGCCGCGGACCTCTCGGAGATCGTGGAGCGGATGACGCTGGAGGGGGACGGCGCGGAGCCCCTCCGGCGGGAGCTGGAGAACTTCCGCGATGCCGTCCGGGGCAAGGCCGCCCCGGCGGTGACGGGGGACGATGGCAGGGCGGCTCTGGCCGTGGCCCTGGCCATCCAGGAACGGATCGCGGACCATGTCGCTGATACGCGTCCGGCGTGAGCGGAGCGAGCTCGGCTACGGCGCCCGGCGAGGGATGCCGCCCAGCCGGCTGATCATCCTCCTGGCGCTGGTCATCGTGGCCCTGTGGTACCTCGGGCGCCTTTGACCGGGGCGAGCCTGGCGTGACATCCCATCCCGCCATCCTCCTTCTCGCCGGGGAGGCCTCCGGGGACGAGCACGCCGCCGCGCTGGCCCGCGCGCTCCGCGCTCGCTGGCCCGGGGCGCGCCTGGTGGGAACCGGCGGACCGCGCATGGCCGCGGAGGGGGTGGAGCTCCTGGCCGGCCTCGATCGCATGGCGGTCATGGGGTTCGTCGAGGTGGCGCGCCACCTGGCCTTCTTCCGCGCACTCCTCGCCGCCCTGACCCGCCGGCTCGCGTCGGGGGAGATCGACCTGGTCATCGCCGTGGACTACCCCGGCCTCAACCTGCGCGTCGCCCGGGCGGCGTACCAGCACCGCGTGCCCGTCCTCTACTACATCGCGCCCCAGGTGTGGGCCTGGAAGCCCCGGCGCGCGCGCTCTCTCGCGCGGTGGACGCGGCACGTCGCCGTCATCCTCCCGTTCGAGGAGGAGATCCTGAGGGCGTCAGGTGCGTCGGTGTCGTTCGTGGGCCACCCGCTGCTGGAGCGCCCCGGCGAGGTCGAGGCCAGGCACACTCTCTGCCGCCGGCTGGGTTTGGACCCGGAGCGCCCGCTCCTGGCCCTCCTCACCGGCTCCCGGAGGCAGGAGGTGGAGCGCCACCTGCACGTGTTCGCCCGGGCCGCCGAGCTGGTGCGGAGCGCCCACCCGGAGGTCCAGCCCGTTCTGGCCCGGGCCGCGTCCGTGCCGGAGGCTTGGCTCTCGGGCGCCGGGCTCCCCGTGACCGCGGACTCCCGCGCGCTCCTCCGGCACGCCCGCGCCGCCCTCGTGAAATCGGGGACCTCCACGCTGGAGGCCGCGCTGGAGGAGACCCCCTTCGTCGTGGCTTACCGGACGCACCCGGTGACCTTCGCGCTCGCGCGCCGCCTGGTCCGCATCCCCCACGTCGCGCTGGCCAACCTCGTGGCCGGAACGGAGGTGGTCCCCGAGCTCCTGCAGGGCTCCGCCACGCCCTCCGCACTGGCGGCGCGCCTGGTTCCCCTCCTCGGAGACACGCCGGCCAGGGCGCGCCAGCTGGAGGGGCTGGCCCGGGTGCGCGCGGCCCTGGGCACGCCAGGCGCCTCCGCCCGCGTGGCCAAGCTCGCAGCGGATATCCTGAGGGCGCGCACGTGAGCGGCCTGCGCGACGCGGCACTCGGAGCCGTGGGCGCCGGGCTCCTCGGCCCTCTCTTCGCCACCCTGCGCGAGCGCAGGGTGGACGAGGAGCACTATCTGCGCCTGCGGGCCGAGGGCACCCCCATCATCTTCGTGTTCTGGCACGCCCACACGCTGCCGCTGGCCTGGTGTCACCGGGACGAGGGGATCGTGACGCTGGTGAGCGAGCACGGCGACGGCGAGGCGCTCGTGCGCCTCATCCGCCGCTGGGGGTTCGGCTCGGTGCGCGGCTCCAGCACCCGGGGCGCGACGAAGGCGCTCAAGGGCCTCATCCGAGCCGCCCGGGCAGGTAAGGACCTGGCGATCACCCCCGACGGGCCGCGGGGCCCCGAGCGGGAGTTCAAGCCGGGGGCGCTGGCGGTCGCCCAGGCCACCGGCCTCCCCGTGGTGCCGCTGGCCGCCGGCGCTTCGGGGGCATGGCGCGTGAGGAGCTGGGACCGATCCCTCATCCCCCACCCCTTCTCGCGGCTCTGCGTCGCGTACGGCCCGCCCCGCACCGTCCCCGCCCACATGGCCCGCGACAGACTGGGGGAGCTTGCGCGCGAGCTCGGGAAGGAGCTCGACGCACTCGCCGACCGGGCCACGGCGTGCGCCGCCTCGTGAGGAAGAGCGTGGAGCAGGCCCTCCGGCGCTGGTGGCGGGGGGACGGGGGCCCCGCCGGCACCGTCCTCCAGGCGCTGGCCGCACCCGCGGAGTGGGCGTACCGGGGTGGCCTGGCGCTCCGGAACCGGTGGTACGACGGTCGGGGGGGGATCGCCGTGCCCGGGCTCCGCGTGGTGAGCGTGGGGAACCTGTCCCTGGGCGGGACGGGAAAGACGCCGGTGGCCGCGTGGGCCGCCCGCGCCCTGGCCGCCTCGGGGCTGAAGCCGGCGTTGGTGGCCCGGGGGTACGGGCGCGACGAGCTCCTCCTGCACCACCGCTGGAACCCCGACCTCCCCGTGCTCGCCGACCCCGACCGGGTGGCGGCGGCCCGGGCCGCCCTCGCCGGAGGCGCCCAGGCTGTGGTCCTGGACGACGGCTTCCAGCACCGACGCCTCGCCCGGGACGTGGACCTGGTCCTCCTGGCCGCCGAGGAGGAGCTCCCGGGCCGGCTCCTCCCGAGGGGCCCGTTCCGGGAGCCCGCCACGGCGCTGGGGCGCGCCCACGGCGTCGTTGTGACGCGCCGGACGGCCACCGAGGCCGAAGCCGAAGCGAGGGCGGGCGAGGTGGCCGCCCTCTTCCCGGCGCTTCTCATCGGGCGAGTCGCTCTGGTACCCCACGGGTGGCACTCCCTGGACGGCGCCCCGGCGCCGGCGCCCGAGGGGCCCACGCTGGCCGTCACCGCCGTGGCCAGGCCCGAGTCCTTCGCGGTGCAGCTGGAGGCGGCCACAGGGGCGCCAACCGAGCTGCTGGCGTTCCCCGACCACCACGAGTTCACGCCCGACGACGTCAAGGCCATGCGCGCGCGCGCCGGGGAGCGTACCGTTGTGGTCACCGAGAAGGACGCGGTGAAGCTCCAACCCTACGAGGCGGTGCTGGGACCGACCCTGCGCGTCCTCCCGCTGTCGCTCCG
>JBFYZE010000136.1:0-3471 GCA_041309665.1 Gemmatimonadales bacterium
TCCTCCTCCGTCCCGACCACGTAGGCAAGCTCGAACGAGCGCAGCAGGCCCCCCAGGAGGGAATAGCGTTCGTCCTCCTCCCGGCGCGCCTCGACCGAGACAGCGACGAATCGGTTCCCGGCGAGCTCGAAGGTGAGGAAGCTGTGGGCCAGGCCGCGGTACCGGCGCGCGAAGGGAGCGAGCGCGAACCAGACCCGGCGGACGTCGTCCAGCGGGAAGACCTCGTCCCTGAACCCGGGCAGCGCCGACCCGTCCGGCGAGTACCGGAAGTCCCGGAGGCGCCGCACCCGAACCGTGTCCCCCTCGACGGTGATCTCCGGAGCGGTGGCCTGCTCCGGAGCCCAGACCCGGTCGGCCCGGGGCCGGGGCAGCGCCCACGCGGCCGCCGCGGCCAGGACCAGCGTGCCGACGAGGAGGGCGGCCACGGGCCCCACGCGCGCGATCACCGGGGCCTTAGCAGGTCGCTGAAGAGTAGGGGCACACCGCGTTACGGACGCCACGGCCCCGAATCCTAGGCGGAGCGACGAAGGCATAGCCAAAGCTACGTCTAGGAGCTCCAACGACGGAGGCGGGGCCGTGCCGCCGTAACCCACACCCACGCAAGTTCATATCATCCACGGTGTTGGGCGCATGGGGGTTTCGCGACAAGCGCTTCGCGCTTGTTGACCGATCCATCGTCTCTCCTCCTCGCCGTAGCGCGACCACCGGCTTCGCCGGCGGTGCCCACGCCTCGTCGTCGCTCCTTGACTGAACCGCGAAAGCCGGTAACAGGCCGCAGGCCTGTCGCGCGCGGTGTATCCCCATTCTTCAGCGACCTGTCAATCCTCGCCCAGGTTCAGCACTGCCAGGAACGCTTCCTGGGGGATCTCCACCGACCCCACCTGCTTCATGCGCTTCTTCCCCTCCTTCTGCTTCTCGAGGAGCTTGCGCTTGCGGGTGATGTCGCCGCCGTAGCACTTGGCGGTCACGTTCTTGCGCAGCGACTTCACGTTCGTGCGCGCGATGACGTTGTTGCCGATGGCCGCCTGGAGAGCCACCTCGTACTGCTGCCGGGGGATGAGTTCCTTCAGCTTGCTCACGAGGCTCCTCCCGTACTCGAACGCCTCGTCCCGGTGGATGATCACGCTGAACGCATCGACCGGGTCGCCGTTCACGAGGATGTCCAGCTTGATCAGGTCGTCCGCGCGGTACTCGAGGAAGTCATAATCGAGCGCGGCATAGCCGCGGGTGCTTCCCTTCAGCCTGTCGTAGAAATCCAGGACGATCTCGGAGAGCGGAAGCTCGAAGTTGATCTCCACACGCTGGGGGTCGAGGTAGTGCATCCCCTTGAACACGCCCCTGCGCTCGTGGCAGAGCTTCTGCACGTTCCCGATGAACTCCGCCGGGCACACGATGTGCGCCTTGACGATGGGCTCGGAGATGGCCTCGATGCGCCCCGCGTCCGGAAGTGAGGTGGGGCTCTCGATGTGGGACTCCTCGCCGTTGGTGAGGCGGACGTGGTACTCCACGTTCGGAACGGTGGTGATGAGGTCCACCCCGAACTCCCGCTCGAGCCGCTCCTGGATGATCTCCATGTGCAGGAGCCCGAGGAAGCCGCAGCGGAAGCCGAAGCCCAGCGCCACCGAGGTCTCCGGCTCGTAGTGGAGGGAGGCGTCGTTGAGTCGGAGCTTCTCCAGGGCGTCGCGGAGGCTGCCGTAGTCGTCGGAGGAGGTGGGGTAAAGGCCCGCGAAGACCATGGGGCGGGCTTCCTTGTAGCCGGGCAGGAGCGTGATCGCGGGGTTGTCCGCATCCAGGACGGTGTCGCCGACGCGGGTGTCGCCCACCTCCTTGATGGCGGCGACCAGGTACCCGACCTCCCCCGGCGTGAGCACGGGTTGGGGAACGCGGCCGAGGCGCATGTACCCCACCTCGGTGACGTCGTAGCGCCGGTCCACGTTGCCGAAGGTGATGCGCATCCCAGGGCGCACGGTGCCGTCCATCACCCGCACCGAGGGGACCGCCCCCAGGTACTTGTCGTAGTACGAATCGAAGATCAGGGCCCTGAGGGGGGCCTCCGGGTCCCCCTGGGGCGGCGGCACCCGCGCGACGATGGCCTCCAGGATCTCCTCGATCCCCAATCCCTCCTTGGCGCTGGCCGCGAGCACCGCCTCCGGATCCACACCCAGGAGGTCGGCCACCTCGCCCCTGCGCCGCGCCGGCTCGGCGCCGGGCAGGTCGATCTTGTTGAGTACCGGGATGACCTCCAGGCCGGCGTCCAGGGCCAGGAACAGGTTGGAGAGCGTCTGCGCCTGGATGCCCTGGGTGGCGTCCACGATGAGCAGCGCGCCCTCGCACGCGGCCAGGGACCGGGACACCTCGTACGTGAAGTCCACGTGCCCGGGCGTGTCGATGAGGTTGAGTTCGTACTCGTGGCCGTCCGACGCCTGGTAGGCCATCCGCACGGCGTGGAGCTTGATGGTGATGCCGCGCTCGCGCTCGAGGTCGTTGTCGTCCAGCACCTGCTCCCGCATCTGCCGCTTGTTCAGCGTGGCGGTGCGCTCCAGGAGCCGATCGGCCAGCGTGGACTTGCCGTGGTCGATGTGGGCGACGATGCAGAAGTTGCGGATGTGGTCGAGGCGCACAGCGTGGAGGCGTCCGGCCGGTTCGGGACGGTGCGGTCCGGGGAGCGGCGTGGAGACGCGCCACCCGGGGATAGACAAGGAAAGTTAATCCCCGGGGGCGGAGCCCCGAAGGGCTTGCGCTCGGAACGTTGCTGATCGGCCCGGGCTGCCCTAGGCTATCTGGTCTTCCACATCCCCCCCTGTGCCGGAGCTACCGGCGACCCTCCCTTCCGGAGCCACCCCATGAAACTCATCCGAGCGACGCTCGCCCTGGCCGGGCTGGCGGTCCTGACCGGATGCGACGTCCCCACCGAAGCGCCCATCCTCGAACAGAGGTGGATCCTCTCGGTGGACAACTCGACCATCTCGGTGACCGAGCTCCTCCCCTCCGGCGTCACCGTCAGCGGCAACAACTTCACCGTGAACGTGGGCACCTTCAACACCAACAAGTCGCTTGGCGACCTGTGCGCCACCTGCGCCCCCCTGAACGGGCTGACGGCGCCGGTGCCTCCGTTCAACGGCAGCCTGACGCTCAGCCAGGCGCTCCCCGCCAACGTACAGCAGGCGACGGTGGTCAGCGGCTCCGCGCTCATCGCCATCCAGAACGGATTCGCCTTCGATCCCCTCGCCGGCGGCGGCTCGCTCACGGTCACCGTATACGACGGGCAGGGCGGCAGGCAGATCGGTCAGACGGTCTTCTCCGCTCCTCTCGCCGCGGGCGCGACGGTCAGCCGGACGCTCACGCTGGCAACGGGTGCCATCGGGACCACGCTGTACGTGGACGCGGTGCTGTCGTCTCCGGGCGGCCAGAGCAGCCTCATCAACACGGGACAGCGCCTCACCATCACCGCGACCCCGAGCCCGATCCTCG
>JBFYZE010000137.1:0-12774 GCA_041309665.1 Gemmatimonadales bacterium
TCCATCGGGTCCACGGCGCCGTTCCGGTTGCGGTCCTGGTACGCGACCATCCGGTACCCGGCGGGAGGGAGGTACCGGAAGACGTACACGCCACCCGTGTCGGTGCGCGCCACGTGGGGCGTGGAGTCGCCCCCCTCCTGGTACGCGAGCACCTCCAGCGCGTCCACGCCCTCGGCGGAGACCCGGTCCCACGCCGTCCCCGCCACGGCGGACGCATTGAAGCCTCCGCCCGTGGAGAAGACGACCTCGAAGGGCGCCGACAGCTGGTTGTTGAACAGGTCCCGGAGGACCGGAAGGAGCGTCACCCGGTACACCAGCCCGGGCCTGAACCCTCCCTCGAGGTCCACGGAGATGGACTGCCGGCCGTGGCTCACGCGCACCCTCCCGGTGCGCGGTGACACGACCACCGCCTGGTCCAGCGTTCCCCCGGCGGTGCGCTCGCTGATGCGCTCGTCGAAGTCGAAGCGCACCGGACCGCGGAACGGCTCGGAGAGGACCGCGAAGGTGTCGGGCCGGGTGGCCACCACAACCGGCGGCCTCCGGTCCTCCGGCCCGCCGGGCGGCGCTCCCTGCTTGGCGCACGCCCCCGCCAGGCCCGTGAGTCCCGCGGCGGCCAGGGCCATCCAGGCTCGGCTCCGATCCCAGCTCCGCCCGCGCTCCCCGGTCATCTCGCTCGCCTTCAGGAGGCCACCCCCTGGAGCGCGTCGAGCTTCTCCCCGAGCTTGGCCGCCTGCTCGCGGAGCCCCGCGGCCTTCTCCCGCTCCTTGTCCACGACCTCGGCTGGGGCGCGGGACACGAACGACTCGTTGGCGAGCTTCTTCTCCGTGCTTGCCAGTTGGGCGTCCAGCTTCGCGATCTCGCCTGCCAAGCGGGTGCGTTCGCGCTCGACGTCGATGACCCCCTCCAGGGGGAGGAAGAGCTCGATCCCGCTCTTCAGCACGGCGTGGGCACCGATCCCGGCGCCCGAGGGCTCCGTGGAGACGCGTCCCACCCGGGCCAGGCGCTCCAGCGCCGCGCCCTGCTCGGCCACCGTGGCGGCCACGGCGGGGTCGGGCGCGTGCACGTGGATGGTGATGCGGACCCCTTCCCCGATCCCATACTCCTTGCGGAGCCTGCGCACCTCGACGATGAGCTCCTGGAGCGCGCCCATGAGCGCCTCGGCCTCGGGGTCGCCCAGGGTCGGGTCGAGGGTGGGCCAGGGCGCCACGATGAGGTCCTGGGGTCGCAGCTCGCCCTCGGGCCACGGGAGCCGGGACCAGAGCTCCGCGGTGATGAAGGGCATGATGGGGTGGAGGAGCCGGAACGCCCCGTCCAGCGCCAGGACCAGCGTCGTGCGCGCCGCCTCACGGCTGGCTGCGTCGGCTCCGGGCGCGAGTCTCGCCTTCACGAGCTCCAGGTACCAGTCGCAGATCTCGCCCCAGAAAAAGTGGTAGAGATCCTCCGCGACCTCGTGGAGTCGGAAGCGCTCCAGGTCCTGGGTGCTCGCCGCGACGGCGTGCTCGAGCCGGGCCAGGATCCATCGGTCCTCCAGCTCCATCGCGCCCCGCACCTCCGCGAGCGGCTTCACCGGGCCGTCGCCGAGGCTCATGAGCGCGAAGCGCCCGGCGTTCCAGATCTTGTTGGAGAAGTTCCGGCCCGCAGCGAAGGAGCCCTCCACGTCCTCGTGGTCCAGGAGGATGTCGGTGCCGATGGCGCACTGGCTCACGAGAGTGTAGCGCATGGCGTCGGCGCCGAACTCGTGGACCACGTGCAGGGGATCGATGCCGTTGCCCAGGGACTTGGACATCTTGCGCCCCTTGGCGTCGCGCACCGTGCCGTGCAGGTACACCTGGGTGAAAGGCGCCTCGCCCCGGAACTCGTAGCCCGCCATGATCATCCGGGCGACCCAGAAGAAGAGGATCTCCGGAGCGGTGACCATGGTGTGCCCGGGGTAGAACGCCTTCAGGTCCTCCGTCTCCTCGGGCCATCCTAGGACGGAGAAGGGCCAGAGCCAGGAGCTGAACCAGGTGTCCAGCACGTCGGGGTCCCGCTCCAGCGCCGCGGATCCGCACTTCGGGCACGCAGTGGGGTCCTCGCGGACCGCGATGACCTCGCCGCACCCGCAGTACCACACCGGGATGCGGTGTCCCCACCAGAGCTGCCGGGAGATGCACCAGTCCCGGATGTTCTCCATCCAGTGCTCGTAGACCTTCTTCCACCGGTCCGGCGTGAACGTGATGGTGCCGTCCCTCGAGGCCTGCAGCGCGGGCTCGGCCAGCGGCTTCATGCGCACGAACCACTGGAGCGAGAGCCGAGGCTCCACCACCGTGTGGCACCGGTAGCACTGGGGCACGGCGTGGACGTGGACCTTCTCGCCCGCGGCGAGGCCGAGCTCCGCGAAGGCCGCGAGCACCGCGGCGCGCGCCTCGAAGCGCTCCATCCCCCTGAACCGCTCGGGCGCGTTCTCCGCCATGCGCCCGTCGGGGGTCATGACGTCCATCACCGCGATCCCGGTGCGTTGGGCGATCTCGAAGTCGTTGGGGTCGTGCGCGGGCGTGACCTTCACCATCCCCGACCCGAACTCCGGGTCCACGTAGGCGTCGGCCACGATGGGGATCCGGCGTCCTGTGAGCGGGAGCTCCACCATGGCCCCGACCAGGGCCTGGTAGCGCTCGTCCTCGGGGTGCACCGCCACGCCGGTGTCGCCCAGCATGGTCTCGGGGCGCGTGGTGGAGACGGTGAGCGTCCAGCGCCCGTCGTCCAGTCGCGACAGTGCCGTGGCGCCCATCGCCGCTGCAGTGGCCGCAGCCTCGCACGCCTCCGGGGCCAGGGGGTAGCGCAGGTCCCACATGCGCCCCTCGGTCTCGGTGGGCTCGGCCTCCTCGTTGGAGAGCGCGGTGTGGCACCGGGGGCACCAGTTGATGATGTACTCGCCCCGGTAGACGAGCCCCTTCTCGTAGAGGCGGACGAACACCTCACGGACCGCCCGGCTCAGGTCATCATCGAGGGTGAAGCGCGTGCGCTCCCAGTCGCAGCTCGACCCGATGGCCTTGAGCTGCTCCAGGATGGAGCCGCCGGTGTGGTGCACGAAGTCCCACACCTCGGCCACGAACGCCTCGCGGCCCAGGTCCGTGCGGTGCTTCCCCTGCGCCGCCAGACGACGCTCCACGACGTTCTGCGTGGCGATCCCGGCGTGGTCCGTGCCCGGAATCCAGAGGGAGGCGCGCCCCTGCATCCGGCGCCAGCGGATGAGCACGTCCTGGATGGTGTTGTTGAGTCCGTGCCCCATGTGGAGCACCGCCGTCACGTTGGGCGGCGGGATGACGATGACGTAGGGCTCCTTGCCGCCCTCCGCTACCGCGGACGCGGGCACGTGGAAGTGCCCCCCTTCCTGCCATGCGCGGTAACGGGCGGGCTCGATGGCCCGGGGATCGAAGCGGGTGGCCAGCTCCTTCGACACGTCGGCTCCGGGGTTTGCAGGTCGTGACGCCAGGGCCCGGGGGCATGCGGAAGCCCCCGAGCCGAGCCCTTAAGATGGCAGAGCGGAGCCTCAGAGGGGATGGGGCTCAGCCCACTCGGGCGGACGGGACGGCGGCACGGCTGTGCGTGCGGAGCGGGCGGGCGGGCGATCGAAAGGGCCCCCGCGGTGGCGGCGCATCCTCCTGCGCCGCCTCGAATACCGAGCGCGGCAGCGCGATGAAGGCCGCGGCAGCCCGCGGGCTGAAGTGGACGCCGGAGCAACGCGCCACCTCTTCCATGGCGTCAACGTGGGAGCGGGAGTCCCGGTACGCCCTCTTCGACGTCATGGCGTCGTAGGAGTCCACCACGGCCAGGATCTGCCCGACGAGCGGAATGTGCTCCCCACGCAGCCCTTCCGGGTATCCGCCCCCGTCCCAGCGCTCGTGGTGATAGCGTGCCCCCGTGGTCAGGTGGCGGAGAGGCGGGATCCCCTCCAGGATGCGCGCGCCATCGGTGGGGTGGGCCTTCACCCGGGAGAACTCCTCGTCGGTCAGGCGCCCGACCTTCGCCAGGATGCGCACGGGCACGCGGAGCTTGCCCAGGTCGTGGAGGTACCCGCCGGCCCAGAGTGTGTCCCGCATGTGATCCTGCAGCCCGAGCTGGGCCGCCACCGCCACCGCCAGCGCCGCCACCCGGCGGGAGTGCCCCGCGGTGTAAGGGTCCTTGGCGTCGATGAGGTTGGCCACGATGGTGAGGAGTTGGTCGCCGGACAGGGGCGACACCTCTTCGGGAAGCACGTGCTCCGAGGCCCGGGCCACGGCGTGGCGGAACGCCGCCACGTCGAAGGCGGGGATGTCCCCGGCCCGCTGCATCCCCAGGAACACGGCAGCCACGTCGGGTCCGAACTCCCGTCCGGCGCTCCGCTCCACCACCTCGCAGATGGCGTCCTCGCCGAGCGCCCCGCGCTGGGGCCTGGCCTGGCCCAGCGCCACCACGGTGTCCGCCAGGCGGAGGATCTGGGCGCCCAGGGGGATCTCACCTCCCGCCAGGCCGTCGGGGTATCCACTCCCGTCCCACCACTCGTGGTGGTGGCGCACGAGAGGGCCCAGGCCTTCCAGGTGGGGGATCATCTCCACCCGCTCCTCCGAGCGGACCGGGTGCTCCGCCACCCTGGCGCGTACGTCCGGGGGGAGTTCGGGGACCGGGTTCTCCCAGGCCTCCTCGGCGAGGCCCACCATCCCCATGTCGGACAGGATGGAGGCGAAGAGGAGCTCGGAGTTCTCCTGGTCGGACAGCCCCATCTGGTCACCGATCTGCTGGGCCACCATGGCCACCCGGGGACCGTGGTCCACCAGGTAGCCCTTGGCGGAGCCCATCACCTGGGTGAGGGCCTCCAGGAGCCCGCCGTAGAACGCCCTTCCCGAGTGGATCCTCGTCATGCGGAGACACGACTCCGGATGGGGGCCCGATCCGAGGGGAACCGCCGGCACCCCCTCGGACCGGCGGCGGAGCAACCGATGAACGGTTGTTTCAGGATTTCGCGTGAGATTCCAAGCTATAGCGGAGCGCGAGGGCGCAACAGATCCAAATGTTTCCGCTCAGCGCCGGATGCGGGAGGTGTCCGGCGGGACCTGGGCACGCTCCCGGTCTCGCCGCTCCCGGATGGCCCGGGCCCGGTCCTTCCACGAGTCGCGCACTTCGCCGCTGGCGGCACCCCGCTGGATCTCCTCCCACTGCCACTGGCGCTGACGGATCTCGTCACGCCGGCCCACCGGGGTCCCGAAGGCGAAGGGGAGCGGGAGGGTGACGTCGCCGAGGTGCAGCTGCCCCTCCGAGACGCCCCACTTCCGCCCCTGGGCATCGGTGCGGGTCCAATCGGTGAGGGCCCGCTCCGCCTCGGCGACCGCGGCCATGGAATCCTGCCACTCGGCGATGCTCCCCTGCAGCCCCAGCTCCATGAGCTGCTCCGCCGTCAGGTCGTTGATCGCCCGGTCCAGGGGCGCCCAGATGCGCCGGTCCTGGAGTCGCGGGTGGAAGCGCTCGGCCTCCGTGGGCCCCGGAGCCACGAGTCCCGTGCCGTAGGATTCACCCACCCTCGGCCCCACGCCCGCCGCCCCCGGCGGCGGTCCGGGGATCGGCCTGACATCCACCGGGGCCTGGGGGCTCGGGAGGACCCCGATCTCCTCCACCTCGACCAGGCCGATGGCGCGCATCCCGCCCGCCCGGGCCGCAGGCGCGGAGGCGGGGAGGGAGGCGTACTCCCGCTCCTCGAGGCGCGCCAGGCTGGGGTAGACGGCCAGGAACCAGAGGTGGAGGAGCGCGGAGACACCCAGCCCCACCCAGAGCGCCCGGGCGTAGGAATCGTCGGGACGCCGCGGGACGAGGCCCCGGTCCGCATGTGGGAGCGCGATGCCCGCCGGCTGATGCATGGATTGTCCTAACCCGCCGGCGGGGTCCGGTTCCTGCCCCGGAATCGCCGCGTGCTCCGGCTCAGATCACCCGCCCGAGGCGGACGGCGGCCTCTTCGAGGCGCTCCTCGGGCACGGTGAGCGCGATGCGGAAGAAGCCCTCTCCCCCGTCGCCGAGCCCCGATCCACCCAGGATCATCACCCCCTCCTGGTCCAGGCAGCGGCGCTGGAAATCCCGGGATGGCTCGCCGCCGGGCACCGGGATCCAGAGGTAGATCGTGGCCTTGGGCAACGCCACGTCGAAGCCCGCCTTGCGCATGGCGGCTACGGCGCGGTCCCGGCGCCGTTGGAACACCGCCACGTTCCCGGGGACCCACGTCTCCCAGCAGTCCAGGGCGGCGACGCCCGCAGCCTGCACGCCGAGGAAGGCGCCGGTGTCCACGAAGGTCTTCACCCGGGACAGAGCGCCCACCAGGGCCTTGTTCCCGGCGGCCCACGCCAGGCGCCACCCGGTCATGTTGTAGGTCTTGGAGAGGGAGTGGAACTCGATAGCCACGTCCCGGGCGCCCTCGAACTCGAGGATGGACGGGGGCTTGTATCCGTCGAAGCCCAACTCGGAGTATGCGTGGTCGTGCACCAGGATCAGGTCGTGCTCGCGGCAGAACGCGATGGCGTCCCGGTAGTAGGCGTCCGGGGCCGACGCCGCCGTGGGGTTGTTCGGGTAGTTCAGGAAGAGGATGCGCGCGCGCTTCACGACCTCGGCGGGGAGGTCGGCCAGCGGGATGAGGAATTCGTGCTCGGGCCGGAGGGGGACCATCCACGGCTCCCCGCCGGCGAGCACGGTGCCCCCCCGGTAGGCCTGGTATCCCGGGTCCGGCATGATCGCCACGTCCCCGGGGTTCAGGAACGCGAAAGGCAGGTGCGCCAGCCCCTCCTTCGACCCGATGAGGGGGAGGACCTCGACGTTGGCGTCCACGGCCACGCCGAAGCGTCTCTCCATCCACCACGAGATCTTCTTCCGGAAGGCGGGGAGCCCCACCTGGAAGGGATAGCGCGACATGGCCGGGTCCTCCACGGCCTTCTGGATCGCCGCCACCACGGCCGGCGGCGGCGCCAGGTCGGCGTCTCCCGCCCCCAGGTCGATGACGTCCACGCCCCGGGCCTCCAGCTCCAGGCGGCGCTCCTTCAGTCCGGCCATGGGATACCCGGGGAGCGCTTCCATCGCGCGACTCTGGCGCGGGCTCACAGGACCTCCTCGCGAACCGGGTTCTTCACCGAGCCCACGCCGGCGACGTGGACCTCCACCTCGTCGCCCGCGGCCAGCGGGCCCACCCCGTCCGGCGTCCCCGTGCAGATCAGGTCGCCCGGCTCCAGCGTCATGATCGCGGAGATGTGGGCCACGAGGGCCGGGATGTCGAACACCATGGCGCTCGCAGGCGCCTCCTGGCAGACGCGCCCGTTGACGCGCGTGGTCACGGCGAGGGCCTCGAGGTCGAGGCCCGCCACCGGCACCGGCGTGCCCACGGGGCAGAAGGTGTCGAAGCCCTTGGCCCGGGTCCACTGGCCGTCCTTCTTCTGGAAGTCCCTGGCCGACACGTCGTTGACCGGGACCAACGCGGCGATATGGTCCCACGCCGCCTCCCGGGACACGCGACGGGCGCGCCTGCCGATGACGACGCCGATCTCCCCCTCGTAGTCCACCCGCCCCGCCCCGGAGGGGAGAACGATGGCCTCCCCGGCGCCCACGAGGGCCGAGGGGGGCTTCAGGAAGAGGAGGGGCTCCGTGGGCACCTGGTTCCCGAACTCGGCGGCGTGGGCGGCGTAGTTGCGGCCGACGCAGACGATCTTGCTCGGAGCGATGGGAGGCATGGGGCTCTCCGGGTGCTCAGTGCGCGTGGTCGCCGGACCATACATGGATCCACGTCCCGATCAGGGCGCCCAGGCCGGCGATGGTGAGGAGCACGCCGACGACGGCCCACCACACCCCGAGGTCCGACTGCCCAGCCAACCACCCTGTGGCGGCTGTCTTGTACGCGCCGAACGCGAACAGGATGTAGATCACGCCGATGAACAGGCCGATGCTGCGCTTCATGCTCGGGAGTGCCTCGGTCTGGAGGGTGGCGCGGGGTGGAGCGGACTCGCTCCGAGGGCCGACGGAGCAATCTACGGTTCCGCCCCGACGCCACCAAGTGCGCCCGAACCACCCTCGTAGAAGCGCCGCAGCCGGACGCGGACCTCGTCCCATGGACCCTTCACGAGAGGGGCGTCGGGGAGCGAATCCCTCAGGTAGCGCCCGTAGCGCTTGGTGACGAGACGGTCGTCGAGCACCACCACCGCGCCCCGGTCCGTCCTGGATCGGATGAGACGCCCGAACCCCTGCTTCAGGCGCAGCGCCGCGTGGGGGAGCATGAACTGGTGGAAGGAGCTCCCCCCCTGCCGCTCGATGGCCTCCATGCGGGCGGCGGTGATGGGCTCGGTGGGCACCCGGAACGGGAGCTTCTGGAGCACGAGGCCGCGGAGCGGCTCCCCCGGGACGTCCACGCCCTCCCAGAACGAGGCCGTCCCCAGGAGGATTCCGCGGTGCGCCTCCACGAACCCGCGCAGAAGTCTGTGGCGGTCCGCCTCCCCGTGGACGAAGAGGGGCCAGCGCGCGTCCATCCCGGCGTCCCGGAGGAGCTGGGCCACCCGCCGGAGCGCCGCGTGGGAGGTGAAGAGCACGAAGAGCCCGCCGTCCGAGAGGCGAGCCACGTCCGTCACGGCCCGCGCGGTGGCCTCCTGGAAGGCCTCGCCCCCCTCCTCGGCGGCCGGCAGATCGGTGGGGACGACGAGCAGCGTCTGGCTCGGGTAGTCGAAGGGCGAGGGGACGATCCGCTCCTCCAGGGCGAGAGGCTCGTCCAGATGCTCGAGAGCCGAGGCCGCCAGCCCGAGACGCTCCCGCAGGAAGTCGAAGCTGCGGCTCGTGGTGAGCGTCGCCGACGTCAGCACGGTGGTGGCTGCCTTGGTGAAGAGCGACTCACGGAGGACGGTGCCGAGCTCGATCGGGGCGGCGGCGAGCGCCAGGTTCGCGCGCCTTCCCCGCCCCCGGTTCTCCATCCAACGCACGTACGCCGAGGCCTCGTCTCCCGGGGCCAGGACCAGGCGGATCCCGGCGGAGAGGGCCGCGAGGCGGCGCTCGACGCTCTTCAGGTCCAGGAGGCGCCCCTCCAGGCGCTCCGAGAGCCCCTCGGCCAGCTCGGCGCGGGCACGCAGCTCGGCCAGCTCCCGCTCCAGCTCCCCGAAGACGGCGACGAGCGAGGCGAGGCGCTCCTGCACCTCGGTCCGGTCCGCCGGCTCCCCGATCCCCATGGGCCCCAGGCGTACCGTGGCCTCCTCGGGGGGCAGGAACCCCTCCAGCACCTCCACGAACCCCTCGGTCACCGCCCTGGCCCGGGAGAGAGCCGGGCGCACGCGCGCCTCCATCCTCTCTCGGAGCTCGACGCCCTCCTCCGCGCCCGCCAGGGCGTCGTGCAGCGCGGTGAGGATCCCCCGTCCCTTCCGGTCGAGGCGCCCCAGAGTCCGGTAGAGCCCACGCCGCGTCACCTCCGCGCCCAGGTGCGCGGTGGCGGCATCCTCCACGTTGTGGGCCTCGTCCAGGACCAGCTTCCGGTAGGGCGGGAGCACGGCGGATTGGGTGTAGTTCTGCGTCGCCCGCCGCACGGCCAGGTCGGTGAAGAGCAGGTGGTGGTTCACCACGAGGAGCTCGGCCCCCGCCGCGGCGCGGCGCGCCCTCTGGAAGAAGCACTCCTGGAAGTGGGGGCATCGCGCCCGGAGGCACGCGTCGGGATCGCTCCGCACCTCCTCCCAGAGTTCCTCGGAGGGAGGGTGGGCCAGATCGGAGAGGGATCCGTCCTGGGTGGTGCGCACCCACTCCAGGAGCCCCTTCACCTCCTGAGTTCGGTCCTCCTCGAAGAGCGACTCCTGCGTTTCGGAGGCGAGGAGGGCCCGGCGGATGGAGACGTAGTTCCCTCGCCCCTTCACGAGGGCCCAGCGCACGTCGTCGCCCAGGAGGCGCTGCACGAGGGGGAGGTCCTTCCCCGCGAGCTGCTCCTGCAGGTTGATGGTGTTGGTGGAGATCACCGTGCGCTCCCGGTTCTCCCGGGCCCATCGCGCCGCCGGGATGAGGTAGGCCAGCGACTTCCCCACGCCGGTCCCCGCCTCCACCACCTCCACCCCGCACTCGTTGAAGCGCCTGGCCACGGCGCGGAGCATCTCCCTCTGCCCCGCCCGGTCCTCGAACCCGTCGTGGAGCGCGGCCAGCGCCCCGCCGGGGGCGAGGTGTCCCTCCAGCTCGTCCAGGTCCAGGAGCACCCGCTCCCGGGGCGGGGGCGGTTCCACCACGACGTAGATGGCCTCGGCGGCGTTGTCCACGATGGCCGTGCCCACGCCCTGCTCGTAGAGCTGGGCCGCCACGCGGAAGTCCGCGTCCGAGGGCTCCAGCACCCCCGAGGGGTGGTTGTGGAGCATGACGCTCCCCGCCCGGGCATCCCGGGCAGCCACGAGCACGGCGTCGAAGTTCCCACGGGAGACAGCGCGGGGATCGTGCACCCGGCGGCGCTCGTCCACCTCGGCGAGGAAGCACACCTCTCTTCCCCCGGCGCGCTCGATCTCGGCGCGCACACGGGCCTGCGCCTCGCGGCTGAGGCGGAGCGGCCTCCCGGGCGGCCGGGCTCGCACCGGCTCCGGACCCTCCTCGTCCGGCTCGAGGCCGTCCAGACCCGCCAGGACGGCCCGGTCCAGGCGGAGGGGAAAGCCCTCGGGTATCCCCGCCGACCCCTCCCGGAAGCGCCTCGTCATGGCTCGCCCGTCACGTCTTCAGCTGCTTCTTCTTGGCTGCGGGGAAGAGCACGTTGTTCAGGATGAGCCGGTACCCCGGGGAGTTCGGATGGAGCGCCAGGTCGGTCTGGGGGTCTCCGATCTGGTGCTCCGCGTCCTCGGGATCGTGCCCTCCGAAGAAGGTCCACGTCCCCTCCCCCAGGTTCCCGTGGATGTACTTCGCCCACCCGGCCTCCCGGGCGAGGACGACGACGCCGGGCTTCAGGCGGTCCTCCCGGAAGGCGGTGGTGAGCCCGAAGAAATCGGGGAGCACGGACTCGTGGCTCTGGGTGAGCATCGCGGGAACCGGGTCCAACTTCGCCGAGAACTCGAACAAGGTGTAGACGCCCAACTCCTTGCGCCACGCGGTGTTGACCTGATGCGAGTCGATGTCGCTGAAGGCGCTCACGGAGGGTGCGGTCTGCACCTGCGCGCCCTGGAACGCGAGCGCGCCGCTCCAGTCCATTCCGGCGCTGGCGTCCGGGTCGGGGGGCGTCCCGTCGGAGTAGGCCGCAGCGATGTCCACGGACCCGGCGGCCAGCGCCAGGTCCAGCGTCTCGGTGGCGGAGCACATGGCGAAGAGGAACCCGCCCCCCTCCACGTACTCGCGGATCCGACGCGCCACGGCCTTCTTGAGCTCCGGCACCGAGGCGAACCCGTGCGTGCGCGCCACCTCCTGGCTCCGCGCCACCTCCTCCTGGAGCCAGGCGGCGCCGGCGTAGGTCAGGTAGAACTTCGAGTACTGCCCGGTGAAGTCCTCGTGGTGGAGGTGGATCCACTCGTACCGGGAGAGGTCCTCCTCCAGCACCTCCGGGTCCCAGAGCGTCTCGTACTCGATCCCCGCGTACTCCAGGGCCATGGTCACCGCGTCGTCCCACGGCGTGGCGTTCGGGGGGGTGTACACCGCCACCCTGGGGGCCTTCTCCAGGGGCACCGCCTCCATGTTCGAGTCTGCGATGACCGAGCGGATCCGGGCCTCGTCCCCGGCGTCCACGGCCTCCACCGTGACCCCCCGGAGGGCGGCCTCGCGACGCACGTCTCCTCGGTCCGGGAGCAGGAACGCGCCGCCCCGGTAGTTCAGCAGCCACTCCCCCTTCAGTTGCTGGCCGAGCACCCAGTACGTCAGCCCGTATGCCCGCAGGTGGTTCTCCTGCGCCCGGTCCATGGGGACCAGGAGGAGCTGGGCCGCGCCCACGCGGGGCCCGGCCACGGCGAGCCCCAGGGCGAGCCCCATCCACGCCCGGGCTCTCACGGCCCCCTCCGCAGCCGCTCCAGCTCCCGCCGCGCGTCGGGGGCCACCGACGACCCCGGCCAGCGCGCCACGAGCTCCTCCAGGAGGCGCACGGCCTCGTCGAGCCCGGCCGGCGCTCCTCCGGCCCGGCGAGCCAGCACCAGGGCCGCCTCCTGGGATTCCGGAGCGTCCGGGTGCTCCCTGAGGAGCCGCCGGCGGAGCTCCGAGCCCGCCTCCGCATCCCCCGCCCTGTCGGCCATCCTGGCCGCCTCGGCGAGCAGGGCGGCTCCCTCTCGCCCCTCCGCCGCGCCGGCGGCATCCGCCAGGCGCGACGCTCCCTCACGGCCCTTCCCCCGATGAGCCAGGGCCCCGGCCTCCGCCGCCGCTGAGGCCGCCGGCGGCGAGAGCCGTCCCAGGAGGGAGACGAGCTGGATCACGCCCGTGGCCTCGGCGGGCTCGAGCCCCGGGAGGGAGGCGAGAAGTGCCTCCCTGGCCTCGGCCACGGCGCCGTCCTCGAGGAGCAGGTACCCCCGCTCCCGTGAGCTGAAGGGGCCGTCCATCCCCTCCAGCGTCTCGGCGGCCCCCGCCCGGTCTCCGCGCTCCGCGAGGATCCCCGCCACCTGAGCCGCGAGGCCGTCGAGCTCGGGAGCCTCGGGGAACTCGGCCCGGAACCCCTCAAGCTGCTCCGCGAGCCTCGCGCCTGAAGAGCCGGGGATCTCCAGGCCAAGGCGGAGCGCGGTGGCGCGACGCCGATCCGCCGAGCCCGGCGTGAACGACTCCACCACGCGTCGCTGGGCCTCCACCGCCGTCGCCGTGTCTCCGGCGGCCAGGGACAGCTCCACCAGC
>JBFYZE010000138.1:0-5056 GCA_041309665.1 Gemmatimonadales bacterium
GTAGCGGAGGACGAATAGCCCGGCGAGCGCCATGAGAACCATGGATACGCGCTGGGCCCAGCACAGGATGCAGGGTGACTCGCCGAACGCGATGCCCAGCACCACCGCGACGCCCACCGGCCCCGCGGTGAGCAGGATGACGGCCCAGGCGAGGACCGTGCGCAGCCGTGCCTCGGAGATGCCGTTCACAGGTTCACCCCCGGCACCAGGCTTCCGTGCGTGGCGATGAGGAACATGAGCGCCATGAGCACGCAGCCCGCCACCATGAGGCGGAACGCCAGCCGCTCCTTCTCGGGGCGGCGCCAGACCAGCCAGGCGGCGACGAGGATGATGAGGAAGTTGAGGAACTCCATGCTGCGATCCCCCTATTCGTACAACAGATACGGGGCGCTCCGGGCCCGGAACGCCTCCACCTCGGCCTGCCACGACGCGAAGATGTCCGCGGGCTCCGCGCCGGCCAGGAGCATCTCCTTGAGGCGCGGCGTGGCCACCAGCCGGTCCAGCGCCGCGTCGTTCCACACGAGCTCGTCGGCATGCAGGCGGTTCACCGCCCACAGGAGGGCGACGCCTGCCTTGTACGGCTCGAACGCGTCCCGGTCCGTGACGCGCATGCGCACGCCCTGGAGGAGCTCCCCGGCCATCTCCGGCGGCCGGCCGTGGTAGGGCTTCTGCTCGGGGGTGAACGCCTCGGCCTCGAAGCGGACGCCGCCGAGCCCGAGCCCGTTGAGCAGCTCCACCGCGGCCGGAGCGTCCAGCCAGGGCGCCCCCACGACCTCGAACGGGTTGTCGGTCCCCCGCCCCTCCGACACGTTCAGCGCCTCGAAGAGACAGCTTCCCACATAGGCCGTGAGCGACTCCAGGGTGAGCAGGTTGGGCGAAGGCTTGGACCAGGCGAGCCCGGTGTCGTCGTACCACATGTCCCGGGCCCACCCGGTCATGGGCACCACGTGCAGCGTCGGCGTGCGTCCTCCGCGGAGCAGCTTCTCGCCGTTGTAGAGTTGGGCCAGCTCGCCCATGGTCATGCCGTGGACCACGGGGATGGGCGCATACGACCCGAACCGGAAGAGCGCGGCCGAGTCGGTGACGAACCCATCCATCTTCGTGCCGGTGATCGGGTTGGGCCGGTCGAGGACGACCACCTCCAACCCCAGCTCCGACGCCGCCTCCATGACGAAGCCCAGGATGTTGACGTGCTCGTAGAAGCGGGCGCCCACCTCCTGGATGTCGAAGACGATGACCTGGACGCTGTCCAGCATCTCCGGCGTCGGCTTGTGCACCTCGCCGTACAGGCTGTGCTTGGGGAGCCCGGTGGCGGCGTCCACCGTGGTCTCCGGATCGCGCGCGGCGGAGTAGTCGTTGGAGCGGACGTCGAACTCCATCCCGAACAACACGCGCAGGTCGGCGTCCGGCCAGGCGCGCAGCGCGTCGGCGAGGTGGGTCCCGTCGGAGAGGCGCCCGCTGTGGTTCGCCACCAGGGCCAGGCGCTTTCCCTCGATGAGATGGGCGTACTCCCCGAGGAGGCGGTCGGCGCCCACGGTCACAGCCGGCGGCGGCGCTTCGGCGGCCGGCTCGGGAGCCGGCTCGGCGCAGGCAAGGGGGGCGAGGAGGAGGGCGGCGAAGGCGGAGGTGCGGATGAGGATTGTCATGCTGGAAAAGGTACCGTGGGTGGGGCCGATGGCGCACGGGGACGCGGGTCTCGACTCCGAGCTTGCTGCCCCCTCCGGCTCTCCCTACCGTGCCACCGCCGGCCCCCGGGGCGGGTGGGGGATCCCGTTTCAAGGACATCCGTGACTTCGCGACGCACCCCCTTCTTCGCCTTGCTGCTCGCAGGGCTCTTCGCCTTCAGACTCGCCTACGGCCTCGCCTCCGAGTTCTGGTTCGACGACGAGCTGCAGATCTACCTGCTCGGCCTGAAGTGGTTCACCACCGGCGCCTGGCCGTACCTGGGGCCCGACGTGGTCTACACCCAAACACAGATCCCCGGCGCGCTCCAGGGACTCCTCGTGGGCCTTCCCCTCTTCGTGGCGCCGGTGCCCGAGGCGCCCACGGTGTTCCTCAACCTCCTCACCTTCGCCGGCCTGTCGCTCCTCGCGTGGTACCTGTGCCGGCGGTTCCCCGGAATGCCGAGGTGGTTGGTGTGGACGTGGGTGATGACCGCCCCGTGGACCATCAACTACGGCACGCGCGTGGTGAACCCGTCGTACGTGCTGATCTTCTCGGTGCCGTTCTTCGTGGCGTTCTTCGAGACGTTCCTGGGCGGGAACCGGCTTCTGCGCCGGAGGACGAGCCTGCTCGTCATGGGGCTCGCCACCACGTGCATCATGCAGCTGCACCTTTCCTGGGTGCTCCTCGTTCCCTTCGCCCTGTTGGCGCTCGGGTCGGCGGCGCGGGAGGCGCGCGGCCACGTGCCGCGTCGCGTGGCGTCCTACGGCCTGGGCCTCCTCGTGGGGGCGGCAACGCTCGTGCCCACGCTCCTGCAGGAGGCCGTGCAGAGCCCGTCAACGACGGCGAACGTCACCTTCGACGCGGGCAACCTGGGGAACCTGCTTCTCGTCCTCGGCCGGTTCTTCACGTTCGCGAGCTTCGACGTGTACCTCTGGTTGGGGCACAGCGGCGTGGCGCGGCGCGAAGTCCTCGTCGAGCTGCCGTGGATGGCTCCCTTGGTCGCCTTCCTCTTCGCCCTGGGGTGCCTGCAGCTCGTCCTCTTCACGGCCGGCTTCTTCCGGAGAGACGGGAGCCAGGAGTGGCGCAGGCTCGCGTGGGTGACGCTCGGAGCCGTCGTCGTTACCTGGGCCGCGTTCTTCTTCTCCGTCAAAGGGCCCGATTCGCACACGTTCTGCATCCTGCTCCCGCTTCCCATGTACTACTCGTTCCACTGCTACGAATGGCTCTTCGCCAGGAGCAGGAAGTGGCTCACCCTCTTCGAGGCCGGCGTCGTCTGCGGCTTCCTCGCCGCCGGGGGGCTCGGCCTCCACAACCTGCGCCATCACTCGCTCTACCTGGACCGCCCCAGGGTGGAGCAGGCCATCGCCGACAGGGACCATACGCAGCTCGGGCACCGGCGCGCAGAGCGCTGGGGGTACGGATACTAGCGTCTCCGTGGCTCGGGCGGCGGTGAGGCGCTAGCTTCGATGCACCATTTTTCACGTGCACTCCATCAAGGCCCCGACATGAACGCTCGTCGCATGTGGGCTCTCGCCGCCCTCGCCGCCCTGGCTGCGTGCGGTGGCGGGGAGCCTGCGCAGGAAGCTCCCGCCGCAGAGACGGCCGCCCCCGCCGAGACGCCCGCCACGCAGACGGCCGCGCTGGACCTCACCGGCCTCACCCTCCCGGAAGGCGTCACCGCCGAGATGGTCAACGCAGGCGCCGCCGCGTGGCCCACCCAGGCGTGCATCGCGTGCCACGGCCCGGATGCCAAGGGCGTGACCGCCCTCGCACCCGACCTCACCGACGGCAACTGGCTCCACTCCGACGGCACCTTCGAGTCCCTCAAGGCCCTGATCATCAGCGGCGTGCCGCAGCCCAAGGAGTCCGCGGGCCCCATGCTGCCCCGGGGCGGCACCTCCATCGACGACACCATGGTCGCCAACCTGGCGGCGTACATCTGGGCCATCTCCCACAAGGGAGCCTGAGCCCAACCCTCTGAGGCGGGCACGACGCGGCCGTCGCACGAGTGGGAACGGAGCCCCGGGGCCGCTCGGTCCCGGGGCTTCCTCGCGCCGGAGCCTAGGCCGCGTGCGTCACCCCGACGCGCCGCCGCCGTCAGGTGCCGCCTTGGTGCGCGGTCGCCTGAGGGACGGACCGATCAGCGTCCCCATCTCGACGAGGAACGCGCTCCGGTCCGCCGCGGACGACAGCCGCGCCATGCCGGCCTCCAGGACGTCCAGGATGCAGTCGCCGCCCGACGCCCCGCGGAGCACGCGGTACCCCGCGAACACCATGGCCGGGTCCCCGAACGGGGGGGCTTTGGGGCGCGCGCGTCGCGACGTCTCCACGGGCACGTCGGCACACCCGAGGAGGTGGAGCGCGGGCAGGACCGACCCGACGATGTCCCGCACGTCCTGCGGCGTCGGGGGCACCGGCCCGAGAGCGCAGACGCGCCGCACGACCCGTTCGGCCAAGGCCAGGGCGAGGAGGATCCCGTCGGAGGGCAGACGCAGGAACTCCAACCTCAGCGCGGGGGCGACGGCGAGCAGGATGTCGTCGGTGCCGTCGCGCCCGTCCGGCTCGGGCGGGACACCGAGCCCCAGGAGCGTGGCGGCCCGTGCGCTGTTCCGGTCCAACCTCGCCGGATCCGCCGCCGCGCTCCTCAGGCTATCGCCGAAGGAGCCCACACCCATCGCTTCTCCACATCGGTCGCGGAACGCGATCTCACGCGCCAGCACGGACCGCACCCCTTCGGACGGGTGCAGGCGGGCGGGCATCATGGACAGCCGCACCTGGGCCTCGCTCGCCAACCCGCTATCCCGCACGAGCGGCTCCAGCCTCGCGTGCGTGCCCTCCACCTCCCCGGGCCGGGGCGGGACCTGCACCCGCAGCGGGCACAGGAAGTGCGGGCTGACGACCACGGTCCTGCCGATGAGGGAGAAGGCGTTGAAGGGGAAGAGCATGCAGACGCCGGGCTTGGCGGCCCGGCCGTGCCTCTTCTCGATGCGGCACAGGTTGTCGCCGTCCAGGAAGTGACAGCCGGGGGTCGGGTTGGCGACCCGGAGGATGTCGCCGCGCCGCTCCACCACGGCGCTCGCCAGCTCCGGGTGGAGCGTGAGGAGCCGCCCCATCTCCCGGCCCAGGCTGCCCCCGAAGCCGTGGCCACGGCAGCAGAGAGCGGTGCACTCCGCACAGACGTAGTGGAAGACGCCGTCCGGGAACGCGAAGTAGAGAGGAGCGATCACGCGCAGGCCTCGGCCATCGGGTAGGACGGGTCGGCATCGGGAGCGCACGGCGGCCAGAGCCTGCGCGGCGCACGAATAGCCCGGAGGAAGCGGCGGCGTCAAGCGCAGCCCGCGCTGGCGGAGGTCCGCCGGCTTCGGCATTCTCCCTCACCGACCGGGGCGCA
>JBFYZE010000139.1:0-3804 GCA_041309665.1 Gemmatimonadales bacterium
CTGGGGGGACTTGATCTTACCGTGCCCGTCGGGGCACTGGGAGACCTGCACGGTGACGCCCGCGGCGGTGGTGATGGTGCCGTTCACCAGCTCCTTGCCGCACTTGGCGCACGTCATGTTCACGCTCATCCCGCACTTGGGGCAGGTGTAGGTCGCCATGGATGGGCTCCTCGAGGGTGGGGTGTGGTGGGGCGTCCGAGACGCGCTGGCGAAACGGTACCCAATCGGCCGGCGGAACGGTAGCGCATCGCGCCTCCGGCGCGACAGGTCACCAGCCTCCTCCCCCTCCTCCGCCGCCCCCTCCGCCGGAGGAGCCGCCACCCCCTCCACCGCCCCCTCCACCCCCGCTCGAGGGCGGGCTGGACGCCGCCGAAAGGGAGCTGGAGAAGCCGCTCCCCAACGAGGTGGCCACGCTTCCCAGGTCGGCGACGGAGCCGCCGTGGTACCAGGCGAGCGTGCCGGCCTGCGACGTGGCGGCGCCGGCGGCCGCGCCCGCAGCCAGGACGCCCTGGAACGCCCCCGCCCACCGGTTCTCCACGCCCAGGGCGATGGCGTGGGGGAGCCAGCGCTCGAAGAGCTCGGGGGTGCGCTCGGGCGCGGTCATGCGGTCCAGGCGGTCGGCGTCGGTCGCGGTGAGGAAGGCCCTGAAGCCCTCAAGCGCGTCCAGCACGCCGCGGCCCTTCAGCGTGGGCCGCTCCAGGAGGTGGTAGAACGCCACGTTGAGGAGGCCGAGGACCACGGCGGCCACGAGGAGGTGGCGAGGCACACGGGTGGCGAGGATGTAGAGGACCGCGATCTCGGCTCCGATGAACGGGAGCGAGAACGCGCTGAGGAAAAGGGCCCCGAACCACGCCCCCACGCCGTGACCCGAGAGCGCCGCGCGCCAGGCCTGGCCAATGCGGTACAGTAGCGTGCCCACGCCGATGCTCCAGAAGGTGAGCCAGAGCGCCAGGAACCAGGCCTCGGGCGGGATCCCGTACCGGTCGCGCCACGCGAGCCAGCCGAAGCCCGCCACGCTCAGGGCGAGGCCCGCCAGGAACCAGCGGCGGTTGAGCACGAAGTACTGCCGCTCGAGCTGTCGGGCGAGGGTGCTCTTCAGCTGCTTGACGGCCTTCTGGAGCGTGGTGGCGTAGCTGGGACCCAGCGTCATGCTCTCCCGGTCCCCCAGGAGCGTGTCCAGGAGCTGGCGCTCCTCGGCGCTCGGGCCCTCGGCGGTCGCCCTCTCCGGCCGCGCGTCCAGGCGGCGAAGCGTCCACTTCCCTTTCTTCTGCTCGATCCGGAGCGCGCCCTTCACGCCCAGGCTCACCAGGGAGGCGGCGAAGAGCGACCCGCGGTACCCCCGCTCCTGGAGGTATCCGAGCGCCGCCGGCGAGAACCCCTGGGGCGGTTCGTAGCGCACCACGAGCGGGCGCTTCTGCGGGTCCCGGCCCACCCGGCTCCACATGAGCAGGTAGAGCGCGAGGACCAGGCCGGCCACGGTGGCGGCGTCCACGTATCCGCCCCAGTCCAGGCGGAACCAGGCCTCCTCCACCTCCGGGGTCGGCGGGGCGACGACGCCTTTGGGGAAGGTGACCCGCACCGTGAGGCCGCTCCCGGCGTCCAGCCTGCTCCGGCTCCGGACGCGGACGGTGGACGTCTCCCCGTCCCACGCGGCGTCGGCATCGGCCGCGGTGGAGCCTTCTGGGCCGGTCCACGCCTCCACGCGGCCGTCCGACGGGTCGGCGGGACTCGGGAGAACAATGCGGGCCGAGGCCTCGAGGATGGGGAAGCTCCATCCGTTGCCCGTGACGTTCCAGTACAGCTGGTCCTCGTCCTGTCCGAAGCGCACCCATCGCCACGTCTCGTAGCGGAGCGTGTAGCGGTGCTCGCCCGCGTCGAGGAGCACGTCCGGGTCGCCGATGCGCACGCGCACGCCGCCCCGGCCCCCCGGCCCTCCGATGCTCTCCACCGACCAGGGCTCGGGGTGGCCGTCGCGCTCCACCGAGAGCACCTGGAAGGGCGCCTGGATCCTGCCGAGCCCCGACGCCCTCGGGAAGTTCGTGGGGAAGTCGCGGTAGATGCCGCGCTGGATCTCCTGGCCCAGGGCGCGCACGGCGATCTCCTCGGTGACCACCATGCGACCGCCGTCGTGGAGCTCCACTACGACGTCGTAGCGGAGGATCTCCTCGACCTCCTGGGCGGAGGCGGGGATGGGGAGGAGGAGCAGCAGCGCGAGAGCGAGAATCAGTGCGGCGACTCCGCCTCCGCGGCCTTGGGCTGCCGGGCCTGCACGCCCGCGTCGAACGCCTTCTGCACCTTGGGGCTGCTCCGGTACTGATCGAGCACGCGGTGGGTGCTGGGCAGCTCCTGCAGCACGTACGCCAGCACCGCGTCCATCACCGTGCCCTCCTCGGTGCCGGTGTCGCGGAAGCGGCGGCGGAAGTCGGTGAGGAGAGTCTGGAAGGCCGGCTCCTCCCACTCCTCGGGCGGTGCCGCAAGGGCCGCGAATTCGGCGAGGACCGCGGCGAACTCGGGCGACGCAGGGCGCTGCCAGAACGACACGTCGGCCCCGAAGCGCTCCACCGGCTCGGGCAGGTAGAGCGTGGCCCCCTTGGGCACCTGGCGGACAAGCGCCGGGTTGAAGCGCTTCACCTCGCGCTCGGGGAGCCCGGTGGCGCGGACGATCTCCTGGAGCGTGACGCCGCGCGTCGTGCGCATGGCGTAGATTCGCTCCTGGGGGACGGCCCCGCGCATCGAGTCCACCGCCGGGGCGTTGGCGAACACCATCTCCGCGTACAGCGCCGACCTGATCCCGTAGGTGCCCACGACGTCGCGGAACTGGCGCGTGGAGATGGCCCTGAGGTCACGGGCGAAGTCCGAGCCCTCGAAGTAGCGGCGGCGCACGTCGGTGGCGCCGAGGCGCTCCCCGTTGATGAGGACCTTCCCCACGTTGGCGCCGCCGGCATGGTGCTCGGAGAGGGCCGGTATGAAGGACCCGTACTTGGTGGCGAGCACCGTGAGGTACGCCGCGCAGTAGGCCGCCTGCGTAGTCTGGTTCTGGACCTCGATGACCTGGGGCGTGAGGCGGTCCAGGCGGTCCCAGTTCTTCTTCAGGAACTGGCAGAGCCCGTGGGCGTTGGCGCGGGAGCGGGCCTTCCCGTTGAAGCCCGACTCCACCATCGCCTGGGCGAGGCCGATCTCCGCGGGCGCTCCGAAGCGCTCGTAGATCGCGGCCCAATCCTCCAGGAACCCACCGTAGAGGCGCACGTTGGGGAGGACGAAGTTGCCGCGGGTGGGGTTGCTGACCACCGGTCCCACCGCCGGCTCCAGGAGCTTCGCCACCTTGTCCCGGCGCGCCGTCAGCGTCCCCTGCAGCCGTTGCCCGGCCAGGAGGCCGGCCACCACCTGGTCCTCGAAGCGCCCCCCGGACGTCCAGTCCGTCCGCGTGGGGAAGCTGGCGAGGAGGCGCCCGTCCGACCCGCTCCCGAAGAGCACCTGCCCGTCCGGGACGGCGAAGACGTGGCGCCAGAACGTGTAGCCCGGCCGGTACTCGCGCAGCGTCGCCAGGTCCGCCGCGAGGCGATCCCGGGCGAGGGCTGCGGCGGGCTCGTTGGGAGCGGGAGCCCCCGTTCCGACCGGTCCGCCCGTCCCCGTACCCCCGGCCACGCCCGGCGCGACGCCGGGGGCGCACAGGCAGAGGACGGCGATGCCGACGAGGGTCGCTGCTCTCATCCGAAGCCGGTTCGAGGGTGGGTGGCGGCGGCGCCCCTCGGCGCCATGCGAGGGGCCAATATGAGGAGCCCCGCTCCGACCCGGCAATAGGCG
>JBFYZE010000140.1:0-3537 GCA_041309665.1 Gemmatimonadales bacterium
CCCATCAGCTGGGCACGCCCCTGTCCTCGCTCCAGGGATGGCTCGAGGTGCTCAAGCTCCCGCCGCGGGAGCGGCCCGCGTCCCTAGCCGATTCCGACGTGGCGCGCGCCATCGAGGAGGACCTGGAGCGGCTGGAGCGGGTGAGTCACCGCTTCGAGCTCATCGGACGCGATCCGGACCTGCAGAGCCTTCCTCTGCAGAAGGTCGTGCGCGACCTGGAGCGATACCTGGCCGCACGCCTCCCCAGGCTGGGGAAGGGCGTCGAGCTGGTGGTCGACGTCCCCGACACGTTGCCGCACGTGAAGGGGAACGAGGTGCTCCTGGTGTGGGCCCTGGAGAACGTCGTGAAGAACGCCCTCGACGCCCTGGCGGGGCGGGGCGGGCGGATCTCCATCTATGCCCGGGAGGTGCGAGGGCGGCACCGGGAGGTGAGCCTGCGCATCCGGGACACGGGCCCGGGCGTGGACCCCGAGATCCGGGACCGGATCTTCGAGCCCGGCGTGTCCACGAAGTCGGGAGGGTGGGGCGTGGGGCTCGCCCTGTCACGCCGCATCGTGGAGGGCGTGCACCGGGGCCGCATCGAACTGCTGGACGGGACCGGCGGAGCCACGTTCCAGGTGCGCCTGCCGGTGGCGGATGGCTGAGGTCGCTCCCCCCGCCGACGGGGCACCGCACCTGAAGGGGCTCAACTCCGAGCAGCGCGAGGCCACCGAGCACTTCGAGGGACCCATCCTCGTGCTCGCGGGCGCCGGCTCGGGGAAGACACGGGTGCTCACGTCCCGTATCTGCCACCTGATCCGGGAGCACGGCGTCGCACCGGGGCGCATCCTCGCGGTGACCTTCACGAACAAGGCCGCGGGGGAGATGCGCGAGCGCATCGCTCGCATGCTCGGAGGCGAGCCGGCGGGGCTCTGGATGGGCACGTTCCACGCCGTGGGAGCGCGTATCCTGCGTAAAAACGCGGACCGCCTGGGGTGGGATCGGAACTTCGCCATCTTCGACCAGGACCAGTCGCTTCGTCTGATGAAGCGGGTGCAGGAGGAGTCGGGGCTCGACCCGAAGCGCTGGAACCCGAAGGGGCTTCGCGCGCACGTGAGCAACGCCAAGAACATGCTGGTGTCGGCAGAGGCGTTCGCAGCCGAGAACGAGGGGTCCTTCGACCTCCTGGTACGCGCCGTGGCGAAGGTGTTCCCCGCGTACCAGAAGGCGCTCCGGGACCAGAACGCCTTCGACTTCGACGACCTGCTGCAGAAGCCCGTGGAGCTCCTCGAGCAGAACCCCGCCATCCTCCAGAGCTTCCGGGAGCGCTTCTCCTTCGTCCTCGTGGACGAGTACCAGGACACCAACCGTGCCCAGTTCCGCTTCCTGGAGCTGCTGGCGCGGGAGCACGAGAACCTCATGGTCGTCGGCGACGACGACCAGTCCATCTACGGGTGGCGCGGCGCCGACATCCGCAACATCCTCGACTTCGAGAGCACGTTCCCGGGCGCGCGCGTGGTGAGGCTGGAGCGGAACTATCGCTCCACGTCGAAGATCCTCGACGCCGCCAACGCGGTCATCGCCGAGAACGTGAACCGGAAGGGGAAGACGCTGCGCACGGAGCGGGACGGCGGCGAGGTGCTCACCCTGGTGGAGTGCTACGACGAGGCAGACGAGGCACGCTGGATCGTCTCCGACCTCAAGGCGCGCACCCAGGAGAGCCCGCTCGTGCAGTATCGCTCCTTCGCGGTGCTCTACCGCACCAACGCCCAGGCGCGGGCACTGGAGGACTCGTTCCGGCGGGAGGGGATCCCCTACCAGGTGGTGGGGAGCGTGCGGTTCTACGAGCGCAGGGAGATCCAGGACGTGCTGGCCTACCTGAGGCTCATCTCCAACCCCCGGGACGCCGTGGCCTTCGACCGCGTGGTGAACTACCCCCGGCGGGGGATCGGGGAGACGTCGCAGGAGCGGCTGCGTGACTGGGCTGTGCTGGAAGGGATCTCCCCGCTCGAAGCGGCAGCACGCGTTGCGGAGGCCCCGGACATCCCCGCGGGGAGCGCCCGAGGGCTCCAGGCCTTCGCGGCTCTGGTGCGGAAGTACTCCGCACGGGCGGCGCAGGCACGCGTGGGCGCCCTCCTGGAGGAGCTGGTGGAGGAGCTGGACCTGGCCCGCCACCTGGTGGAGGAGGGGCCGGAGGGGGAGGACCGGGCCCGGAACGTGGCCGAGCTCGTCGCCGGTGCCCTGGACTTCGACGCGTCGCTGGTGGACGTCATGGGCGCCGAGGACATGGACGGCTTCACCGAGCTGGACCTCTTCCTCCAGCAGGTCGCGCTGGTGGCGGACGTGGACCGCCTCGACCCGGACGCCGACGCCGCGGTCCTCATGACGCTCCACAACGCCAAGGGCCTCGAGTTCCCCGTCGTGTACATCGCCGGCCTCGAAGACGGCCTCTTCCCCCTGGCGCGCGCCTACGACGAGCCGGACGCCCTGGAGGAGGAGCGCAGGCTCTTCTACGTGGGCATCACGCGCGCGCAGGACAAGCTGAACCTGACCTGGGCACGGCAGCGCAGGAGGGCGGGGGACTTCACCTACGGCACGCTGTCGTCGTTCGTTGCCGCCATCCCCGCCGAGCTGCGCCAGCAGCGTCTCACGGAGCGGCTGCGCCTCACCGCCGCCTCCACTCCCCACCGGGGGCTGGGCCGCCAGGGGACGAGGGAGACGCTCACCGAGTACTGCGAGGCGGATGCCGACTCCGGCCTGAACCAGGACACGCCGCGCTACGTGAAGGGAGAGCGCGTGGCCCACGCCACCTTCGGGTCCGGCTCGGTGGTGGAGGTCACGGGGTTCGGTCGTGACATGAAGGTCACCGTGGACTTCGACGACGCCGGGAGGAAGAGGCTCCTGGTGCGGTATGCGAACCTGGAGAAGGACTGGGAGTGAGCGCGCGCCCGGCATGCCTCGCCTGGCTCCCGCTGGACATGGAGCCCAAGACGCTCACGGTGATGCGGGAGGGGCTGACCCGCCACGATCTGGTGCGCGACCTGCTCGCGGGGCTGGTGGTGGGGGTGGTGGCGCTCCCCCTGGCCATCGCGTTCGCCATCGCGTCCGGGGTACGTCCCGAGCAGGGCCTCTACACGGCCGTCGTGGCGGGCTTCCTCATCTCGCTGTTCAGCGGGAGCCGGGTGCAGATCGGAGGGCCCACCGGCGCGTTCGTGGTGCTGGTGTTCGCGGTGGTCCAGGAGCACGGCTACGACGGGCTCGTGGTCGCCACGCTTCTGGCCGGCGCGCTCCTCATCGTCATGGGCGTGGCGCGCATGGGCGCCGTGATCCGCTTCATCCCCTATCCGGTGACGGTGGGATTCACGACCGGAATCGCCATCATCATCGCGCTGAGCCAGCTCCCCGACGGGCTCGGGCTCACCCTGGCCCAATCCCCCACCGAGTTCATCCCCCGCATCGTGGCCTACGCCCGCGCCCTCGATGCCGTGTCGCCCTGGGCGGTGGCCGTGACGGCGGGCACGCTGGCGCTGTTGGTGCTGTGGCCTCACGTGTCGCGCC
>JBFYZE010000141.1:0-26735 GCA_041309665.1 Gemmatimonadales bacterium
ACGAGGACCTCAACACCCCCGACGCCATCGCCGGGATCGTGGGGGGAATGTCCTACGACCTCACACAGGCCATCGACGGGGCCCTGCGGGAGTTCCTCCTGGCCGGCGGGGAGATCGGGCACGGGGGGAGCTACGACTTCGGCACCTACCCGAGTGGGGATCTGGACCATGCCCCCGAGGACTGGGACGGCGAATTCGGGGACATGCAACAGGCTCGTTGGGTCGCGGAGCAGGGGTTGAAGCGCATCGCGACGCTGATCTCCGAAACCGCGTACGAGAAGAGCCCACTGGTTGCACGCGCCTATCTCCTGGCCGGATTCTCCAACCGGCTCCTGGGGGAGGTGCAGTGCGAGAGCACCATCGACGGCGGCCCGGCGGTGCCGAACACCGAGCACTTCGTGCGGGCGGATCCCCTCTTCACTCGCGCCATCGCCGTGGGCACGGCCGCCAACCAGACCGCCTACGTGAACGCAGCCTACGCTGGGCGAGCGTCGGTGCGGGCCTGGCTGGGACGTTGGGACGAGGCTGAGCAGGACGCGACCCGGGTTCCCATCACCGCTCAGTACAACGCGGTGTTCAGCACGGCCGTGGGGGCCATTCCCAACGACCTCGTCTATGAGACCACGGGGAGGAAGGAGTTCTCGGTCTTCGGATCCGTCTGGGAGAGCTACCCGAGCGACCCCCGCGTTCCCTGGGAGATCAGGTACGACAAGTCGGGGCGGGTCGAGAAGGGGCAGGATGGGGAGACCCCCTTCTACCAGCAGAAGAAGTACCTGACCCAGGACGACGACATCGCCCTGGCCAAAGGCACCGAGATGCTGGTGCTCCGGGCCGAGGCCCGCCTGCGGGCCGGGGACCTGGCCGGGATGACGAACCTCCTCAACCAGGCTCGCGCCCACCTGAGCATGCCCGCTTTGACCCAGCCGGCCACGGCGGCCGAGGCCTGGCCCATCCTGCGCCTGGAGCGGGGAGCCACCCTGTGGTTGGAGGGGCGGCGCTTGAACGATCTCCGTCGCTGGAAAGCCGCCGGCCCGCCGCAGGCCGACCCCTTCGCGGCCGCCCGGTGGGTCTGCTTCCCCATCAGCAAGGAGGAAGCGAGGGTGAACCCCAATCTCGGAGGGTGAGAGCCCCCGGAATGCGGGTGGAGGGGGGCCCGGGCTCCCCCTCCGCCCATCTGCGTCCGCCGTGCTTACGAGCCACGGGGACTGGCAGCGCGATGGACAGGAGAGGAGGCATCCCTTGCGCTCGGAGGGGGGATGCGTCCCCTTGCTGGTGGCGGACCAACGAGAATCAGGGCCGGTAGCCGGCGCACTTGGGCGCGTGGCGGGGATCCATCGGGCCGGACCCTCGTGGGAGACAACCCTGAACGGAGAACGCAGGATGCCGACGAACTGGAGAGCCAGCTACGGCTCGATCGCACTGGGCATGCTCCTGCTGGCGGCCTGCCAGCCCTCTCCCCCACCCCCGGAGGTCACCCTTCTCCTCTCGGGCCAGGCCCTCATCAAGAAGGATCCCCGCCTCTTCTGGGAGGACCCCTACGGCTCGCTGAGGCCGATCATCCAGGGTGCCGAACTGGCCTTCACCAACTTCGAGATGGCGGTGGCGCCCCCGCCCGACCGCTGCGGGATCCCGCCGGAGTATGACCCTTCGCTGGGGCAACCGGAACTCCCTGAGGAAGTGCGCCCCGGGGATGTCCGCAATCCCCACGCCTCCGACGCCGCGGTCATGGAGTTCCTGGCCGGGCTCGGTTTCGACCTCATGTCGTTGGCCAACAACCACTCCTGGGACCTGGGGGACTGCGGAATCGCGGCGACGCGGGAGGCCGCGGGAGCGAACGGGGTGGTCTTCGCCGGCACAGGACCCGATCTCGCCACCGCCGCCGCTCCGGCCTACCTCACGGTCGAGGGCGTGAAGCTCGCCCTCGTGGCGGCCACAACCAGCCACGACCGCCGGGACCTGCTCGGCCATGCGGTCAACGGCGTCTGGACGGGGCGGCAGGACGATTGGGACCGGAACCTGGCGGCGGTGCAGGAGGCGGCGTCCCGAGCCGACTTCGTGATCTACTACCAGCACTTCCAGCTGGATGCCGACGAGTTCGAAGGGATGAGCCCCGGGGATTCCACCGAGGACGGACACGTCTGGGTTGAGGATGTCGCGGGATGGCAGACCGACTTCGCCCGTGCCGTGCTCGACGCCGGAGCCGGTCTCTACATCGCCCATGGGCACCGGGCCTTCGACGGGATCGAGGTCTACAAGGGAAAGCCTTTGATCCGCCAGCTGGGCGGCCTGGCCTACCAGGGGTTGAACACGAATCTGGGCCACTACGATCAGCACCGGCCTTGGGAAGGCCTCCTGGCGGAGTTGCGCATCGAGGAGGGGAGGGTGACCCGGGTGGAGTTCCTCCCTCTGGACCTGGACGAAGGGGAGGCCTACCGGGCCGAAGTCGACGATTTAACCTTCCTCTCCCGCCGCGGACTGGCTCAGTTGGCCGGCGGCGCACTGGCGGACACGATCCTGGCTCGTCTTCGGGAGCTCTCGGCGGCCTACGGGACCGAGCTCACCCTCCAGGATGGGCGGGCCGTTCTCACCCTCAACCAGGTTTCGGGGGACCGTCATCCATGAGATCCGAGCCCACGCCGGGGCCCGCAGGGGCCGAAGGGGGTGCCTTCCTTCCCCCCGCCGTGCGGGCGCACTTCCCGGGAGCCCGGGACGGCGTCTACGTCAACGTCGCCCTGAAGGGCCTGATCCCCCTGGCCACCGCCGAGGCCGCCCACCGACACGTGGAGGAGACCCTCCACGCCAGGGGGAACAAGGACGAGTACCGGGCCTCCGTGGAGAGGTGCCGCGCGATGCTGGCAGCGCTCCTGGGGGCCCACGCCGACGAGGTGGCCATCACCAAGAACGTGTCGGAGGCGCTGAACCTCTTCGCCTCATCCCTCCCCTGGAAGCCCGGGGACAACGTGGTTCTCTGCCCGGAGCTGGAGCACCCCAACAACGTCTTCCTCTGGTACAACCTGAGGAAGCTCCGGGGGATCGAGGTCCGTACCGTGCCTCCGGACGAGGGCAGGCTTCCCACCGAAGCCTTCGCCAAGGCCGTGGACGAACGCACCGCTCTGGTGACGGTACCGCACGTCACCTTCTCCCCCGGATTCGTCACGGACGTGCGGGCCGTCGCAGATGCGTCCCACGCCCGGGGCGCCCTCCTCCTGGTCGACGCAGCCCAGTCGGTGGGGTCGCTGGTCTGCGACGTAGAGGAGCTGGGGATCGACGCTCTCGCGGTGGCCACCCAGAAGAGCCTCCTGGCCTTCTACGGCCTGGGCTTCCTCTATGTGCGCCGTACCCTGGCCGAGTCTCTGATCCCGGGCCATGTGGCCCGCTACGGGATGGACCTGGGAACCGAGTCCGGGGAGACGGCCCGTGCAGGTGGGGAGGAGCTCCCCTACGCGGCCGGGGCCCGCCGTTTCGACCTGGGCAATTACAACTACCTGGGGGCCCAGGCGGCGGAAGCGTCCCTCGATCTCATCGCCTCCATCGGCGTGCCGCGCATCGAAGCCCACGTGCGGGCGCTCTCCGCAACACTGGTGGAGGGGCTCCTGGAGCTGGGTCTCCCGGTGGCAGGCGGGCCCCCGGGGCCCCACCTGGGGCACATCGTCGCGGTGGGGAAGAGCGGTGGGGGCCATCACGACACCGCCGACGACCCGGCCATGAACGACCTCTACCACCATCTCACCGCCCACGGGGTCCACCTCTCCGTGCGCAAGGGAGTCCTCCGGATCTCGCTGGGCCTCTACAACGATGCCTCGGACGTGGAGAAGATCCTGGAGCTGGCTGGGGAATGGGTGGAAGGGCGGAAAGGCACCATCGCTCGGACCGCCGCGGGCGACCGGGGCCGGAACCTCTGAGGAAGGGGCTGCCGCGATGACGAAGGGGTCTCTTCCAGGGGCCACGCCGAGGCGGCGCTTTGGTCTCGGCACCCGCATCCTGCTGGGAATGCTGGCGGGCACCCTCCTGGGCGCGACCCTGGGGGAGCGGGTCACCGTTGTCGAGCCGCTGGGGGACCTGTTCATCCGGCTCCTCGTCCTGGCCGCCGTCCCCCTGGTGTTCTTCAACCTCCTGGCGGGGGTGACGGCCCTCACCGACCTGCGCACCCTGGGCCGCTTCACGGGGAAGATCCTCGCCTACTTCCTGGTCACCACCGTGGTGGCCATCCTCCTGGGGATCGGGGCCATGACGCTGCTCCACCCGGGAGTGGGGATGACGCTGAGGGGGGAGGTGGGGCCAAGGGTGGGGGCGGCCCCCTCGATCCCCCAGGTCCTCCTGGATCTGGTGCCCACCAACGTCTTCCGGGCCTTCGCCGAGGGGAATGTCGCCCAGGTGGTGGTGCTGGCGGTGATGCTGGGGGTGGCCACCCTGCTGCTCCCGGCCGGCTCCAGAGACCGGCTGCGGGGGGCCTTCGCCGACCTGGCGGACCTCATGCGCAAGGTGGTGGACCTGATCTTGACGGTGGCTCCCTACGGGATCGGGGCCCTCATGGCGGTGACCGTGGGGCGCTACGGAGCGGAGCTCTTCGGCCCCATGGCCCGGTTCGTGGTGGGAGTCACCGCCGCCCACCTCCTCATGGTCGCGCTGTATCTGCTCCTGCTGCGCGCCTTCTCCCCCTGGAGGCCGCTCACCTTCCTCAAGGAGACGTGGGCGGTCTGGGCGACCACCATCGCCACCACCTCCAGCCTGGCCTCCCTCTCGGTAGCGTTGGAGGTGGCGGAGAAGATCCGGCTACCCCGGACCATCTACTCGTTCACCCTCCCCCTGGGGGCGCAGATCAACAAGGATGGGACGGCGGCCATGCTGGCGGCGGTGGTGGTCTTCACCGCCCAGGCGGTGGGGATGCCGCTGGGGCCGGGTGAGCTGCTCACCGTCGTCCTCATGGGGCTGCTCCTCTCGGCCGGATCGGGGGGGATCCCGGGTGGAGGATTCGTGGTGGCCCTCATCATGGTGGAAGCTTTTCATCTTCCGCTGGAGCTGGCGGCCACCGTGGGTGGGATCTACCGCCTGGTCGACATGGGGAACACCACGGCCAACGTGATGGGAGACATGGTGGGGACGATCCTGGTGGCGGGGTCGGAGGGAGCCGGGATGGGGGAGGAGGAGGCTCGGTGACGCCTTAGGGTTCGCGGGTCGTTGTCCGGTCGGGCAGCTCCATCTCGCCCGCCCCCGCTCCACGGGGAGAAACGCTCCGGGGGTCGGAGCCCGGACCCAGAGGGTCCCCGGGTCATGCACCCCCCAGGATCGGGCTTCCAGGCGGAAGGGGAGGCGGCCAGGGCCACCGAGAGGCCCTCCGGGTCCACCTGGGCCACCGGCGCCGGGGCGGTGTTGGCTCTGGAGAATTGGACTTCTTGAGCAATCGGCCTCAATTTTATTCACTGGCAGGCTGGTGGAAGGGCTGGTCTCCGGGAAGGGCGACTTGATGTTGAACAAGGTGACGACCGGCGCCCTTTCCCCCTGCCCGGATGCGTCCCCCAATGGACGCTCGACGTGAACGCCACCGAGACCATCGTTGCCACCCCCAGACAATGGGAAGAACCCATCCGGGCCGAGGTCTTCGGGATCGAACGCCTGGAGCAACACGCCGAGAGCCTGGCTGCCGCCCAGCGGATCACGGAACGAGCCTCCAGGGGCCGAAACCTCCTCCCAAGGGTCCGTGAGAATTCCCGGGTGCTTCTGGCGGCGTACCGGGATATCGCCGACACCATACGTGAGAAGAGCGAGATCACGCCTGCGGCGGAGTGGGTCGTCGACAACTTCCACATCGTGGAGGAACAGATCCGCGGGATCCGGGACCACCTCCCGGGTGGCTATTACCGCCTGTTGCCAAAGATCGCCGAAGGCCATCTCGCGGGCTATCCGCGGGTTTATGGTCTAGCCTGGGCCTACGTGGCCCATACCGACAGCCGATTCGAGCTGGAGACGTTGCAGCGATTCGTCCGCGCCTACCAGCGCGTTCAGCCCCTTACCATCGGGGAGCTCTGGGCGGTCGCCATTCACCTCCGCGTCGCCCTGGTGGAGAACCTGAGGCGGGTGTCGCAGCTTATCGTCCGCTCCCGGGAGGCACGGGCCCGGGCCGACGAGATGGCGGACCGCCTGCTGGGCCTGAGCGGTGGGCCGGCCGAGAGCGTGGACGAGGTTCTGGGGGACCTGGAGCACCCCCGGCTGCGGCGCGCCTTCGCGGTGCAGCTCGTGCAGCGGCTCCGTGACCAGGGGCCTTCCATCACGCCGGCCATGGTCTGGCTCGAGAGAATGCTGAGGGCCCAGGGAACATCGGCCGACGAGATGGTTTCCCAGGAGCACCATTCCCAGGCTGCGGGGACGGTGACCGTCCGTAACATCATCACCAGCATGCGTTGGATGTCCTCCATCGACTGGCTCGAGTTCTTTGAGGGTGTCAGTCTGGTGGACGAGGTCCTCCGCACCGCCCCAGGGTTTGCCGCCTCCGACTTTGCGACCCGGGACGAGTACCGGAGGCAGATCGAGCTGCTCTCCCGGCGTTCCGGGCGATCGGAGATCGAGGTGGCCCGGGAAAGCATGCTTCTGGCGGGAGACGCAGCCCGGGGGGAGGGGCAGGCGACCGGGGCAGAGGTGGAACGGGGCCCTGCTGAACGCAAGCCGGGGCTCCCCGGCGTTCCCGAGCGGGCCGAGGAGGACCCGGGCTACTACCTCCTCTCCAAAGGCAGACCGGCGTTCGAGAGACGCCTGGGGTTTCACGCTCCGTTACGAACCCGGCTCGGCCGCTTCTACCGCTCCAATGCGTCGTTCCTCTACCTGGGAACGATTGCGGTCCTCACGGCGGCCGTCCTCGTCCCCCTCCTGTTCCACACCTGGATGGGGGGAACGGCCACCCCGGTCCTCGTCCTGCTGGGGATCCTGGGCTTGATGCCCGCCTCGGAGATCGTGGTGTCCCTCGTTCATCGCATGGTTCCGGCTCTCGTTCAACCCAGGTTGCTCCCCAAGCTGGACCTCACGCGTGGCGTGCCTCCTGAGCTCAGGACCCTGGTCGTCGTGCCCATGCTGCTCACGAGCCGGGACGGCATCGAAGAGCAGGTCGAGCAGCTCGAGGTGCACTACCTGTCCAATCCCGAAGGCCACCTGCACTTCGCCCTCCTGAGCGATTGGGCGGACGCCGCCTCCGAGAGCATCCCTGGCGATGAGGACCTTCTTGCCGCCCTGGCCGATGGCATCGAGGGTCTCAACCAGAGATACGACGGGCCGGCCGGAGGCGGGAGCCGCTTCCTTCTCCTGCATCGGCGGCGGCTCTGGAACGAGAAGGAAGGCAAGTGGATGGGCTGGGAACGGAAGCGGGGAAAGCTCCACGAGCTGAACCGGCTTCTCCGGGGCGCCGAGGACACCTCCTACATTCCGATCCGCGGACAGCCGCCCAGGGTGCCCCAGGGGGTCCGCTACGTCCTCACCCTGGATGCCGACACCCGGCTCCCCCTATCCAGCGCCTACCGCCTCGTGGGAGCGGCGGCTCACCCGCTGAACCGGCCGCGCCTGGGTCCCGGGAAGGAACGCGTCGTCGACGGCTACGGGATCCTGCAACCCCGGATCACCCCCTCCCTGCCGACAGGCCCGGAGAGCACCGCCTTCCAGCGGATCATCTCAGGCCCCGGGGGCGTGGATCCCTATGCGGCCGCCATTTCCGATGTGTATCAGGACCTCTTCGAAGAGGGGTCCTTCACCGGAAAAGGGATCTATGACGTCGATGCCCTGGAAGTGGCCCTGGAAGGGACCATTCCGGAGAACGCGATCCTCAGTCACGACCTGTTCGAGGGTTTGTTCGCACGTGCCGGTCTGGTCACCGACGTGGTTCTCTTCGAGGAGTTCCCCACCAATTATCAGTTGGCTTCCCGTCGGATCCATCGATGGGTGCGGGGGGACTGGCAACTCCTGCCCTGGATCCTGGGCTACGCCAGGGATGCCTCGGGACGGGGGCCGGGAGTGAGTATCCCCACCCGCGGCCGATGGAAGATGGCGGACAACCTCCGCCGAAGCCTCGTCCCGCCCTCGTCGTTCCTGGTCGCCGTGGCCAGCTGGACCCTCTCTACGGTTCCGCCCCTCCCCTGGATCGGCCTCGTCCTCGGATCTGTCGCCTTCCCGAGCGTCCTCCCGGTTCTCGACGGCCTTCTCCCCCGGCGGCGAGGGATTTCCAAGCGAAGCCACGTGCGCGCGGTGGGGCACGATATCTATGTGGCCCTGTCCCAGACGCTCCTGGAAGCCACCATGCTGGCCCACCGGGCATGGCTCATGGCGGATGCCGTGGTGCGCACGTTAGGGCGCCTTTACCTCACGAAACGGAACTTCCTGGAGTGGGTGACCGCTGCCCAAGCCGACTCCGGAGCCGACCTGAGGCTCCGGACCTTCTACAGGCACCTTCGCTGGAGCGTGATCCTCGGCGTCGGGGCCGGATTCCTCTTCGTCGTCCTCAAGCCGGGCGCCTGGCCCGTGGCCGGACCCCTCGTTCTCCTCTGGGGGCTGGCGCCCATCCTCGCCTGGCGGATCAGCGTCCCGGCCGGGATCGCGCCATCGAAGGTCCTCTCCTCCCGGGAGACGCGCTCGCTGCGCCTCGTCGCCCGCCAAAGCTGGCGGTTCTTCGAGCGGTTCGTAGACCAGGAGGGGCACTCTCTTCCGCCCGATAACTTCCAGGAAGACCCTGTGCCCGTCGAAGCCCACCGCACGTCTCCCACGAACCTGGGCTTGTATCTGCTGAGCACGGTGACCGCCCACGACTTCGGCTGGATCGGGATTGGGGACACGTCGGAGCGGTTGGAGGCCACGCTGGGGACCATGGCCGGGATGCGCCGCGTCCGAGGCCACTTCTTGAACTGGTACGACACACGGGACCTCCGGCCACTGGAGCCCCTGTACGTTTCCACCGTCGACAGCGGGAACCTGGCCGGGCATCTCCTTGCCCTGGCCGAGGCGTGCCGCGAGCTCATGCGGCGTCCTTCTTTCGGCCCGGAAGTCCTGGAGGGCGTCCGGGACGCTCTGGACCTGGTCCTGGACTCCCTGGAAAGGGCCGAGCGTCGCGAGTCCTCGCAGGCCGGGCGTAACGAGCCCCTTCAAGCCGGGCGTCGCGACCCTTCACGGAGGGGCACGGCGGCGCGGCTCCGGGAGGCGGTGAAGGCCATGTCGGCCCTTCTGGAAGATCCCCCGGCACGAACCGGGGACTGGGCCGAGCGGCTCCAGGAACTGGAGACCCGGGCGGAGGATCTGCTGGGCATCGCCCGCGGATTCTCCGGGGAGGCCGAGGAGGAGTCCCGGTCCCAGGTCCTGGTCTGGGCCGGCGCGGTTCGGGATTCGGTCCGTAGCCATGCCCGGGATCTCACGATGTTCCATCCCGATGCGCGGACGACCATGGAGCACCGTCTCTCCGCCCTGGCCCTCAGTGCCGAAGGGATGGTGGACGCCATGGACTTCGGGTTCCTCCTGGACTCCTCCGGCAGGTTGTTCTCCATCGGGTACCGCGTGGCCGACGACACGCTCGATCCCAGCAGCTACGACCTGCTGGCCTCTGAAGCCAGGCTGGCCAGCTTCGTGGCCATCGCCAAGGGTGACGTGCCACCCGGCCACTGGTTCCTTCTGGGACGGTCTCTCACGCCGGTGGGGCGTGGTGCGGCCCTCCTCTCCTGGTCGGGGTCCATGTTCGAGTACCTGATGCCCCTCATCGTCATGCGGCAGCCCGCCCAGAGCCTTCTGGATCTCACCTGCCGCCTCGTGGTGGGGCGACAGATCCGCTACGGTGCGGAGCGAAGGGTCCCATGGGGGGTCTCGGAATCGGCCTACAACGTTCGGGACGTGCATCTCACGTATCAGTATTCGGCGTTCGGCGTGCCCGGCCTGGGGCTCAAGCGAGGGTTGTTCGAAGACGTGGTGGTGGCTCCCTACGCCACCGCGCTGGCGGCCATGGTGGATCCCGGGGCAGCCCTGGCCAACTTCAACCGACTGGAGGAAGCCGGCGCCCGAGGCGTCTACGGGTTCTACGAAGCCCTCGACTTCACTCCCTCGAGGTTGCCCGAGCACACGCGGGTGGCTGTGGTTCGGGCGTACATGGCCCATCACCAGGGCATGACGGTCGCTTCCCTGGGCAACGTGGTTCACGACGGCCTCATTCGAGCGCGCTTCCATTCCCATCCCTTGATGCAGGCCGCGGAGCTCCTGCTCCAGGAGAGGACGCCCCGTGCCGTGTCCGTGGCCCGACCCCGGAGCGAGGAAGTACGGGAATCCGCACTCGTGCGCGACATCGTTCCGGCCGCCCTGCGTCGTTTCGATTCCCCCCACGACATCACGCCCCGCACCCATCTCCTTTCCAACGGCCGATACACGGTCATGATCACCGCAGCCGGCTCCGGGTTCAGTCGGTGGGAAGACCTCGCAGTCACCCGCTGGCGGGAGGATACGACACGTGATTGCTGGGGCTCCTTCCTCTTCCTGCGGGACGCGGGGACCGGTGACCTGTGGTCCGCCGGATTCCAGCCCAGCGGAACCGAAGCGGAGGCCTACGACGTCGTGTATTCCGAGGATCGGGCCAAGATCATTCAACGGCACCGTTCCCTTTTCATTGCCCTCGAGATCATTGTTTCCCCCGAGGACGACGCCGAGCTTCGCCGGCTCACGGTCAGGAATCTCGAGAGCCGCGACCGTGAGATCGATGTGACGTCCTATGCCGAGGTCGCCTTGGCTCCTCAGGGTGCGGACGAGGCACACGTTGCGTTTTCGAACCTGTTCGTCGAGACGGAGTTCGTGCCCGAGGTCGGGGCCTTGCTGGCGACACGCCGCCCCCGATCGGCCGGCGAGCGCCAGGTCTGGCTGGCCCACCTAATGGAGGTGGAGGGCGAGAAGCTCGGCGAGGTGCAGTACGAAAGTGACCGCGCCCGCTTCCTGGGCCGGGGCCGCGAGGTGCGGACGGCCGTCTCCCTGGTTGGAGGAAGGCCTCTCTCGAACACGTCCGGAACGGTTCTGGATCCAATCGTGAGCCTCCGGCAGCGGGTGGCCATCCCCGCTGGAGAAACGGTGGATCTCGTGTTCACCACGCTCGTGGCGCCTTCCCGGGAAGCGGCACTCAAGACCGCGCAGAAGTACCGCCAGCGGGCGACCTTGGAGCGGGAAAGCTCCCTGGCCTGGACACAGGCCCAGGTCCAGCTTCACCACCTCCGGATCACCCAGGCCGAAGCGCACCTCTTCCAGCGCCTGGCCAATCGCCTGTTGTACACCGACCCGACGCTGCGCGCGGCTCCCCAGGTCCTGGCGAGGAACCGGGCCGGCCCGCCCGGACTATGGGCCTACGGCATCTCCGGCGATCTCCCCATCGCTCTGGTACGAATCGAGACGGACGAGGAGCAGGCCGTGGTGAGGCAGCTCGTGCGGGCGCACGAGTACTGGCACCTGAAGGGAATCCCGGCAGACCTCGTGATCCTCAATGCGAAAGGCACCTCCTACGCCCAGGATCTCCAGGAATCCCTGGAAGCCGCGGTCCGGGCAAGCCGGCCCAGCAGGGGCTACGGGGGGCATGGGAAGCGGGGAGGCATCTACGTGCTCCGGGCCGACCTCCTGCCCGAGAGGGACCAGATCCTCTTGAGCACGGCGGCGCGGGTTGTGATCCTGGCGCGCCGGGGTACGCTTTCCGAGCAGGTGACCCGGCTTATGCGCGTGGAGCCGGCTCCGCTGCCGGGGCTGCTCCCCTTACCTCGCAAGATGGCCAGGATCGCCCCGCCACCTGCCTTGGACCTGGCGTTCTTCAACGGCCTTGGAGGCTTTTCACCCGACGGGCGGGAATACGTCACGGTTCTGAGCGAGGGCCAGCAGACTCCGGCTCCCTGGATCAACGTGGTGGCCAACCCGGAGTTCGGCTTCCAGGTCTCCGAATCCGGTTCGGGCCATACCTGGTCCGAAAACAGCCGGGAGAACAAGCTCACGCCCTGGTCGAACGATCCGGTCAGCGACGCTCCTGGAGAGACGTTCTACGTACGGGATGAGGAAAGTGGTCTGCTCTGGGGGCCGACCGGCCTGCCCATCCGCGAGGATGCCCTGCCCTATGTCATCCGGCATGGTCAGGGCTACAGCCGATTCGAACACAACTCCCATGGCATCGCATTGGACCTCCTCCAGCTCACTCCGCCGGGTGACCCGATCAAGGTCTCCCTCCTGACCCTGGAGAATCGGTCCGGCCGGAAACGGCGACTCTCTGTGACCGCCTATGTGGAGTGGGTCCTGGGTGTCGGGCGAACCGGCTCCGCGCCTTTCGTGGTCACAGAGATCGACCCTGCGACCGGTGCGATGTTCGCAACGAACTCCTGGAATGGGGAGTTCGCCAATCGGGTCGCCTTCGCGGACCTTGGCGGACGCCAGACCTCCTGGACCGGAGATCGCCTCGAGTTCCTGGGCCGAAACGCGAGCCTCGACCATCCCGCGTCGCTGGGGCGTGGGGCCGATCTCTCGGGTAGGGTCGGAGCCGGCCTGGATCCCTGTGCCGCGCTGCGGACGAAAGTGGAGATGGATCCTGGGGAACGCACCGAGGTTCTCTTCCTTCTGGGGCAAGGAGAGGACCGGGAGCAAGCTGGAGCACTGGTCGATCGCTACCGCCGGATGGGTTGCGCCACGGTCCTCCACCAGGTCCAGGAGTCCTGGGACCGATTGCTGGGGACGGTGCAGGTCAGGACGCCCGACCTCTCCATGGACCTTCTCCTCAACCGTTGGCTCCTCTATCAAACGCTCTCCTGCCGGATCTGGGGCCGCTCGGCGCTCTACCAGTCCGGAGGGGCATACGGGTTCCGGGACCAGCTCCAGGACGTCATGGCGCTGACGGTGACGAAGCCAGGGATCGCCCGCGAGCACCTGCTGCGAGCCGCCGCCCGGCAGTTCCCGGAGGGCGATGTTCAGCACTGGTGGCACCCCCCCACGGGCCGCGGGGTCCGGACCCGGATCTCCGACGACCGACTATGGCTGCCGTATGCGACGGCCCACTACCTGAAGACGACCGAGGATCGGGCGGTCCTCGAGCTGGAGGTCCCGTGGATTGAAGGAGCCGCCCTGGAAGAGGGTCAGGACGAAGCCTACTTCGAACCCACGATCTCGGAGGACCGAGCGACGCTCTACGAGCATTGCGCCCGGGCGCTGGACCGGAGTCTGGAGGTGGGCCGACACGGGCTCCCCCTGATGGGGACCGGGGATTGGAACGACGGCATGAATCGCGTCGGGCGGGAGGGCCAGGGGGAGAGCGTCTGGCTGGGCTGGTTTCTGCTGGCGAACCTGAGAGAGTTCTCCGGAATCGCCGCCGCACGCGGGCAGTTGGACCGTGCGGCCCGGTGGCGGGAGCGGGCCGCTTCCATTCAGGCTGCTCTGGAGCGGGAAGCCTGGGATGGCGCGTGGTACCGGCGCGCGTTCTTCGACGACGGGACACCCCTCGGATCGGCGGAGAACGACGAATGCCAGATCGACTCCATCTCCCAGTCCTGGGCGGTCCTTTCAGGGGCCGCCAGCGAGGAGAGGGCACGCCAGGCCATGGAGTCCGTGATGCAGCGGCTCATCCGAAGGGAGAGCGGCCTTCTGCTGCTCTTCTCTCCGCCCTTCGACCGAACCCCTCTGGATCCGGGATACATCAAAGGATACGTCCCCGGAATCCGTGAGAACGGGGGACAGTACACCCACGCCGCGGTCTGGTCCGTCATTGCCTTCGCCATGCTCGGCGAGGGAGACACGGCCGCCGAGCTGTTCAACCTGCTCACTCCGATCCATCACACCAGGGGTTGGGAGGATCTCCAAAGGTACAAGGTGGAACCGTACGCCATCGCTGCCGACGTCTACTCCGAAGCTCCTCACGAGGGCCGGGGAGGATGGACGTGGTACACGGGGGCCGCGGGTTGGCTATACCGTGCCGGTCTGGAGTGGATCCTCGGGTTCCGGAAGCGAGGTTCCACCCTCCGGATCGATCCGTGTATTCCCAAGGCGTGGAAGGGCTTCGAGATCGTCTACCGTCATGTCGACACGGCCTACCGGATTACCGTCGAGAATCCCAGGGGGGTCTGCCGGGGGGTATCCCAGGTCAGTCTGGACGGAACCATCCTCGGCGGGGAAGCGCTTGTTCCCCTGGTGGATGATGGCGGCGAGCACCAGGTCAGGGTGGTGCTCGGGTAGGTTCCCGCTTGTCCTGAGGGATTCCTCCACCGTCCACCAGGCCGTAGGAGAGGGGGGGGCTGGAAGCAGCCCCCCCCTCTGTCTTCAACTCCTGCAGCGACCGCTGATCTGCGACCCTCCGGTCACATCCTAGCCGCCGATCTTGATCTCCACACGGCGGTTCTGGGTGCGCCCCGCTTCCGTGCTGTTGTCCGCCTTGGGCTGGCTCTCACCGAAGCCATTGACCGAGAACTGGCTTCCCCTGAGCTGGGAGAATGCCGACAGCAGGCCGTCTCGAACGGACTCGGCCCGGCGGCGGCTCAGCGCCATGTTGTAGGTTTCGGTGCCGACGGAGTCTGTGTGGCCTTCCAATACCACCCGCACGTCGGGGATGGTGACCAGCGTCTGGCCGATCTCTCTGAGCTTGGTCAGCCCGGCCTGGGTGAGGCGGGCCGAGTCGAACTCGAAGTTCACGGCCTCGAAGGTGTAACTCCGCACCGGCGCCTCACGGGGCTGCTCCACAACAGCTGGCAGCGGGCAACCGTTGGCGTCCACGCGAGTCCCTCGGGGCGTGTTGGGACACCGGTCGAGGTGATCGGGCACCCCGTCCCCGTCGGAGTCCACCGGGCAGCCATTGGCGTCCACCGTGGCTCCCGCGGGAGTGTTGGGGCAGCGATCCAGTCCGTCGAATACGCCATCACCGTCGGAGTCGATGGGGCAGCCGTCGGCGTTGACCCGGGCCCCTGTGGGGGTGTTGGGGCACTTGTCGAGGTAGTCGGCCACGCCGTCACCGTCCGAGTCCACCGGACAGCCCCGGGCGTCCACCCGCACACCCCTGGGGGTGTCGGGACAGTCATCCACGTCATCCTTCACCCCGTCATGGTCCGAGTCCTTCGAGCCCCCGAAGAAGTAGGAGAAACCAGCAGACCAGGAATTACCCCAGAAGGTCTCGTCGGCCGTCAGCCCGGTGACGGACTCGGTGACCGTCTCCATAGCCGTGGGGATCTGGTGCATGCGGTACTCGCCCAGGAGAGCGAGCTTCTCCGTCAGGTACACCCGAACGCCACCGCCGTAGTTGAACCCGAAGTCCACCTCGCTGTCTCCCACCTCGGGGCGCCAATTGACGGCCGTCAGCCCTCCCACCCCGAAGATGTCCAGCCGTTCGTGAAGGGGAATGGTGAGACCGAGAAACGAATTGAAGAAGAAGGCGTTCAGGTCGGTCACGCCGCCGGCCAGAGGAACAATGTCCAGAGGCACGAAGCGGGCGTCACCTCCCAGGTAGAGCCCCAGCGGGAAGTGGTAGGCCAACCCGGCCCCGAAGAGGACGTTCCGATCCGGATCAATGAAGTACCGGCTGCCGTCGGGGTCGAACTCGTAATCATCATCGAATCCGCCGGCGAAGATGTTGATCTCCCAGGGGCCACGGTCGGCGGGCTTCAGATTCTGTCCTGAGGCTTGAGCGGGAGGGAGGAGGAGGGAGGCGACGGCCAGCAACATCAGAATGCGAGCATGCATGGTGAACCTCTCGTTCATCAGTGCCCCCGGATCTCCCCGGGGGAGGGTGGCCACTCAGACCCCGCAGACCCCGGCTGCGACCTCGATCATCGAGACGTGCGGGCCGGATACAGCCATGGAAGTGCCGCACTTGCCGGAGCAGAAGCACGAGAATCCAGTCCATATATCTATGGGTAGGCGGAGCGGACCACCATCACGCAATAGGATGAACGGGGAACTACGTCCAAGGAGGTATCCACTACCCCATCACCCAGATCGAGAAGGTGCGGAAGAGGGAGGGGTGGGGGGGAGGGGGGAGTCCCCGCCCACGCCGAGCAGGCTCCCGGCCGGCACCTTGGGAAGCCACTCGTGGAACACCTCACCGAAGATGTGCCATATCGTGACGAAGAGGGCCGCGACGATGGGCCCGACGATGAAACCCGCCGCACCGAACAGGGCGATTCCCCCAAGGGTGCTGAGCAGGATGAGGAGGTCAGACATCCGGGCGTCCCGACCCACGAGCCGGGGGCGCAGGAAGTTGTCCACAAGGCTCACCACGGACGCGCACCAGGCCAGGAGCCCCACCGCCGCCACCGTTTCGCCCAGGACGAACAGGTAGAGGACTGCAGGGACCCATATGATGGCGGCGCCGACGACAGGAAGGATGGAGAAGACCACCATCACCGTTCCCCAGAACGCGGGCGCCGGGACGCCGGCCGCCCACAACGCAAGACCGGCCAGGCCGCCCTGCAGCATGCCGATGAGCAGAGAACCCTTGAGGGTGGCCCGGGACACGGAGAGGAACCGCTCGAGGAGCCGGGACTCCTGCTCCGGCGAGAGGGGGAAGTAGTACAGGACCCGCCTCAGGATGTCCTGCCCGTCCACCAGGAAGAAGAAGAGCGCATACAGGAAGACGAAGAGCTGGAGGAGGAAGCCCACCGTCCCTTTCGTGGCGGCGGCCAACCCCCCCATGAGCAGGGGCCCGGTGCGCCCCGCCAGGGCCTGGAGTTCCTCCTCCCATTGCCCGCCCTGGGGGAGGACCTGGGACGCGAACGGGATCCTGTTCGCCAGAACCCGGAGCTGCTCCAGATGGGCCGCGTTCCCCTCGATCCACCCCGGTACCGCCTGACTGACCTGTGCGGCCTCGCTGGCCACCAGGGCGAGAAAGCCGGCGAGGGGGATCCCGACCCCTCCCATCAACACCAGCACCGAGACAACGCCCGCCAGCACCCTCCTCCCCCCGAGCTGCGCACGAAACCAGCGGTACAGGGGGGATGCCAGCCCCCCGAAGACGGCCGCCAGCATGACCGCCATGAGGAAGCCCCGGATGACCATGAGGAACAGGAGAGAGATGCCCGCCACCAGCAGGAGGAGGAAGCCCCGGCGGAAGCGGAGCCCTCCCGCATCGACGACCGCATTCGGCTCGGGCGTCATGGAGGGGACGCCTCGCCGCTCAGATGCTCCAGTCTGGCCACCAGATCGCCGGCCACCACCCTCAGACCCGCCTCCAGAAGGCCGACGAGGCCCTCATAGTCGCCTGCGGCCCAGCCGGGCGCGCGGTATTCGGTGGTCCCGCGTGCCAGCACGCCTCGATCCTCCCCGGCGGCGATTTCCCACGTGGCCATGACGTAGGCCTCACCCTCGGCGCCTTCCTCCTCGGGAGACACCCCCTCGAAGCGCTCGATGCGGAGTCGGATGAGGTAGTCCAACTCCGACCCGACCGGCCAGGGAGCGGCCTCGACGCGCCGGATGGACGCCGCCGTGGCCATGTAACCGGCCACCGTCCGGTTGATCCCGTACCCCAGCGACTCGCCCCAGCGGTGGAACTCGGAGAACCCGATCTGGTTCGGCCCCTGACGGACCACGATCAGAGGCGTCTCGAGGTACTCGGCCAGGTGAAGCGCCCGTAGCCCGACCACGATGCCGGAGGCACGCTCGGCCCCGCCAGGACTCGTGGAATCCGCCGACCTCAGCCCGAGCCCCAGCACGTAGTGCCGCTGCGCCGGCTCGCCCCGGTTCAAACCGAAGCACCCGCTTATGGCGGCCAGGGTGGCGGAAAGAAGGATGAGGCGCATCGCCTTAACGGTGGAGAACATCGGGCTACCTCCCCGGCGGCTTCTTGCCGCGAATGAGCATGTCGGGATTGCGTTCCAGCGAAGCGGCCAGCACTCGAAGTGCGTCTGCGGCGGCCGAGAGGCTGGTCAATGCCTGCTCCAACCGGTACCCGATGCCCGAGTCCGCCGTGAGCAGTCCCTGCGTATCCTCGGCAGCCTTGCGTAAGGCCTGCATGGTGAGGAGTGCCTCGTCGCTCGCGCTCCCCAGCTTGTCCGCGACGGGTCCGATGGTCGCTCCGAGTTGTTCGGCCATGATCCTCATTTCTGTGGCCATGCGTGCGAACTCGGTGGAGATTCCCGGGAGATCGCTCATGGCCGCCCGGAGATCGGCGGAGGAGACCACGTTCTCGACCGCTTTCGCGGACGCGATCACCGCCGCGTTCAGCCCCTTCATGTCCACTTCTTCCAGCATCTCGTTGACCCGGAAGAGGATCTTGACCACGTCCTCGATGAGGCTGCCGGCTCCCGTCCCGAAAGCGGCGAGAAGAGAGGGAGTCGTCGGAATCTCGGGATAGGCGGTCGGTCTCGCTTCGAGCTCGGGCTGGGAAGCATCGGGACGGTACCTGAGGTCGATGAACAGGAGGCCGGTGACGAGGCTTTCCATCTGGAGTTGCGCCCTCAGCCCGTTGGCGATCTGTTCCCGGAGCACCGCCGTGTCGCTCAGGGCGATGAAACCACCCGCCTGGGTGGTCAGGCGCTCAAGGTTGATCACAAACTGCACAGGCACCTGGAACGTCTTGTCGCGCTCGTCGATCTGGATCAGGAGCTCGGTCACGCTGCCGATGGGCACCCCCTGGAACTTCACGGCGGCCCCGCGCTCGAGACCGTGCACCGACTCCCCGAAGTAGCTGACGAAGGTGGCCTCCGGCACGAACCACGAACTGGAGGCCAGGGTTGCGACCCCGATGGCCGTCAAGGCCACGGCGCCGATCATGAACAACCCTATGGCGGTGGGGTTGGCTCGTAGGCTCATGGTAGTGGCCCGCTCGTTCGGTCCAGCTCGTGAAGGGTGAGGTCAGCCATCGTCGCTGCTCCTCGTGAGGAAACGGTGCACTTCTTTCGTGGGGGGACTCGTTCGCAGCTCGTCCGGGTTTCCCAAGGCCGTCATGGTCTTCTCCTTGATGTCCAGGAAGAGCGCACGGTCGGCGATCTTGAAGATGCTCGCCAGATCATGGCTCACGACGACCACCGTGGTGCCGAAGCTGGCCCGGAGCTGCAGGATCAGGTCGTCCAGGCGACTGGCGGTGATGGGGTCGAGCCCGGAGGACGGTTCATCGAAGAAGAGCACCTCTGGATCCATGGCGGTGGCGCGGGCGAGGGCGGCGCGTTTCCGCATCCCGCCGCTGATCTCGGACGGATAGAACTCCTCGAACCCCCGCAGTCCGACCAGCGCCAGCTTCAACTCCACGACCTCACGAATGGATTCGGCGTCCAGACTCGAGTACTCCTCGAGGGGAAGCGCCACGTTCTCGGCCAGCGTCAGGCCGCTCCAGAGGGCGCCGTTCTGGTACAGCACGCCTATGCGGCGGAGGATCCCCTTTCGGGTGGCCTCGTCGGCCTCACCGAAGTCCTCTCCGTCGAACAGGATCTGCCCCGCCGCAGGCGTCTTGAGACCCACCATGTGCTTCAGGAGCGTGCTCTTCCCACTCCCGCTGCCGCCCATGATCACGAAGATCTCTCCTTGCTCCACCTGGAAGGTCAGGTCCTTCATGACGACGAGCGTGCCGTACGCCATGGTCAGCCCCTTCACCTCGAGCGGAGGCCGGTTCGCGTCCACGGTGATCACACCTCCAGGAGGACGGCGAGCCAATCGATGACGGCGTTCGCCGCAATGATCAGCGTGATCCCCAGGACCACGGCGGAGGTGGCTGCCCTTCCCACCGCGCCCGCGTCTCCTCCCGCCCGAATCCCCTTCATACAGCCGGCCAGCCCGATGACGAGGCCGAAGACCCCCGCCTTGAAGACGCCGAGAAGCCCATCGCCCAACGTCACCGCCGTCAGCAGACCATTTGCGAATTGGGTGACACTGAGATCCAGCACAGCGAGGGCGACGACCATTCCTCCGACGATGCCGATGAAGTCGGCATACAGGGCCAGCAGCGGCATCATGACGAAGAGGCCGAGCATCCTCGGCATCACCAGGTGGTCGACGGGCGAGATGCCCAGCGTCCGGTAGGCGTCGATCTCCTCGGTGATCTTCATGCTTCCCAGTTCGGCAGCGAACCCCGCCCCCGTGCGCCCTGCCATGATGATGCCGGTCATGAGGGCGCCCATCTCCCGCAGGATCCCATATCCGACCAGGTAGGACACGTAGTAGCCGGCGCCGAAGCGCTGGAGCACGACCGCGCCCAGGAAGGAGATGATGACTCCGATGAGGAAGGCAATCACCCCAACGATGGGGAGGGCGCCGGAACCGTTGGACTGCACTGCGACCCAGAAGTCCCGCCACCGCATCCGCGTTCGGCGCAGGGCCAGCCGCATGAGACTGCCGCCCACCTCACCCGTGAAGGTGAGCATCGCCAGGATTTCCCCGTAGGCCGCGAGTCCCATCTTTCCCAGCCGGGCCACGGCGGAGGGATCCCGCTCATTCCGCTCGATGTCCCGCTCGGGCACCACCCGGGACAGTTCGAGGAGGCGAGCGACGTCCTCCGGCAGACTCCCTTCCCGGAACTCCAGGCCGTGGACCTCACAATACCTCATGCCCTGCATCAGAAAGGTGAGCAGGCTGCTGTCCCAATCCCCGAGGCCGGTTGCGTCGAAGTCGATGACGCGCGGTGCGGACTCCCTCACGTAGTCCGCCAGGAGCTGTTCGAAGCGCGGGATCGGCTGGCCCGATCTCCAGTCTCCGGACAGTCCGGCGGTCACCGTCCCGCCCTCCTGGCGAAGGTCTACCTGCATGGGCGTCGGGCCTTCATACCCGGCTCATCGTGGGCATCATCGCCGGGCTGCTGGTCGCCTTCATCGGCGCCGACCTCCCGGTGCTGAGGAGCGGCGATGCCACGGAGGCGTGAGGTCACCCGCGGCCCGCTCATCCCCCGGCCGTCCCCGGCTCCTGGAACACCGCTACCGTCGCCTCCCTGCCCAGAGCCCTCTGTAGCCAGGTCAGGAGGCCGGCCAACTCGAATCCGGATTCGGGCTGCGCCCGGCTGAGGGTGGTGATGATCCCGTCCCGCCGGGTGAGCATCTCGTTGAGGGCGGGTCGGGTGGCTTCGGGGGCAGTATTCACGTGGGCCTGCAAGAGGACGAAGTAGTCACTGGCCAACTGGCGACCGCGCTCGAAGTCCCCGAACTGCGCCGCGACGGTGGCCATGGCGAGGGTGGCCTCGAGGCGCTCGACGGCCATCCGTTCCTCGAGCTCGGTGACCTCCTGCCGTGCGGTGTCCCGTTCCTGGCGAGCGTGGCGCGCCCCGACGAACTGCCAGCCCGCTCCCGCACCGAACGCCACCACCACCCCCGCCACGATGAACCAGGTGTTGCGTTGCTGCTGCGTCATGATGTCTCTCCCCTTCTCATGTTCGTCTGTCCGATACGGCCCGATACCGCCTCGTGACCTTCGCTGGAACCGCTACCTCCGTGAGGGTACGCCAGCCACGATCGGCAACCCCACCGGTAGGGCCGCGAGGTAATCATCGATCCCGTCTTCGATCTCACGGGGGAAGCCCGGAGTCGGTCCCATCAGTTGCTCTCCGTGAATGCGAAGCATGATCTCGCGGAAGATCGGCAAGGCGGCACGCTCTCCCGACTCCTGGCTTCCCAAAGAGCGGTTGTCGTCGAAACCGATCCGGACCGCCACGGTGATCCCGTCAACCCCGTAGGTGGACCCCACGAACAGGGCATCGCGGAAGTCGTTGGTCGTCCCCGTCTTGCCCATCACGGAGATGGGGAAGTCGTTGCGATCCAGGGCGTGGGCGGTCCCGCCGGGGATGCGGATAACCCCTCGCATCCCCTCCTGGATCTGGCTCAACCCCCTGGCATCCAGTCGCCCGGAGGGAGGCGGCGCCTTGTAGAGCACCCGTCCAGAGGCGGCGTTGACCTGGGCGACGATGTGGGGCTCCGCCTTGATCCCCGACGCAAGGGCGCGATACGCACCCGCGAGCTCGAGGAGCCGCACCTCCGAGGCCCCGAGAGCGGTGCTGACATAGGCGTTCAGCGGGGAGCGGATCCCCAGCTCTCGCGCCACCCGGATCACCTCGCTCATGCCCACCTCTCCCGCGAGCCAGATTGCGACGGCGTTGCGGGACTCGGCAAGGGCCTGGCGGGCCGGCAGGGTGCCCTTGAACCGGCCATCGTAGTTGGAGATCCACATGGATCCACCGTCCACCCCCGTGGGCACGTCGATGGGCTCATCCGGCACCAGGCTGTCGAGGCCGAAGCCGTTGCGGAAAGCTGCGAAATAGAGGATCGGCTTCCAGGCCGAGCCCGGCTGCCGCATCGAGTTGGTGACGCGGTTGAAGTCGTAGTACTCGTAGCGGCGGCCCTGGTAGATCTCCCGTCCCCCTGCCTCGGCCAGGATCCCCGCGTCGCGGTTGCGCAGCACCACCACCGACCCCTGGATGAGCCCGTCCGCCTCTGGATGACGCCCCTCGTACAGGTCGAGGCCATGCTCCAGCGCCTCGTTGACGATGGACTGCACCCGCTCGTCCACCGTCGTGTGCACGGAGACGCGACCCTGGAAAAGGTCTTCGATCCCGAAGCGGTCCCCCCCGAGCCGTTTCAACTCGTCGAGGACGCTGTTGATGGCGCTCGGAGAGGAGGTCTTGACGTCGCCGGGAATCGCCACCCGGATCGGCTCAGCCTGGGAACGCATCGCGACGGATTCGGGGATGAACCCGTTCCGGACCATCAAGGCCAGGATCTCGTTCCGGCGCCGGAACGGCATCGCAGCGTTCTGAACCGGGGCGTAGTCCCGGGGCGACTTGCCGATTCCGGCGAGGAGCGCCGCTTCCCCGGCGTTCATCCGGCCGTAGCTCGTCAGGGTCCGGTCGAAGTAGTACTCGGACGCTGCGGCGTATCCATAGCGGCCGTTACCCATGTAGATAAAGCTCGCGTAGCGGCTGAAGATCTCGCGCTTCGCCCGCTCCCGCGACCCGTATCGTCCTTGCATTTCCTGCTCCAGCCAGATGGCGAGGCGCGCCTCCTCCACCTTACGTAGGAGCTTGTTCGTCGTGGGCACGCCAAGTGCCAGGGAGATCATCCGCGGAGCCCATCCCGAATCGAAGTGCGTCTTGCTACGCTCGCTGCTGGTCCGGTCCGTGAGGAAGTAGCCCCGCACGAGCTGTTGCGTGAGGGTCGACCCCCCCTGGGGGAGCCGCAGGCGGAGGGATTCGTCCCCGGTCCACCATGTGGCGAGGGTCCGAGCCAGCGTCTTCTGGGCCACGCGAGGCAGAACACCGTAATCCACCCCCGCGTGATGGAAAAAGTTCTTGTCCTCGGCTGACAAGATGGCATGGCGCAGGATCTCGGGTACCTCACTGTACCCGATCATGCGGCGGTACTCCCGCGCCACCGAGATGAGCACCGTGCCCCGGGCATCGTAGACGCGACCGGTGGCGGGCAACTCAAAGCGGATGAAGGGCTCGATGTCGGGAAGGTCTCTGTCGTCGAAATAGACGTGATGGACCAGTGCGGCACCCGGTAGGAAGGGGAGCAGAATGAGCCCCAGGAGCGCTATCCCTATGCCCCGCCGCGCCTCCACGGTTCAACCCCCCCTTCGTGTGACACCTGCGCCGCGATCCCTGCCGTCCATTGACCTTGGGCCGTCAAGCCGGCGAACCGGGTGCTTCCGGTGTCGGATCTCCATCGGCGGCGAGAAGCATCGGAACGGTGCGGGAGAAGGTCGCCTTCAGCAAATTCAACCGCTGCTCGAGCCGACGGTTCACCTCTCCGCCCTGGTCGGGACTGTCGCTCACGACCAGGATGTGCGTGACTTGCTCCTCGCTTACCATCTTTCCGCTCCACGTCCGGGCCGCCTTCTGCGCTCGTGCACGTTCCTCCTCGAGGAATCCCTGGATCACCTTCATGTGATCCGAGGCCCGTGGCGGGACAATCGCATATGCGTACGCCCAGAGTGCGGGCGGAAGGCTTCTCTTGTTGATCTCCACTGTATGCTCCTCATCCGTCCTGTAGCGATCGCAGTACCCCTCCTCCCCTCCCAACAACCACCTATCGCGACGCCTAGGCTCTGTCTTTCAATCCGACGAGAAGCACTGCGGCGCCTGCCGCGATAGCCACCACACCCGCCCACGACGGGATGTTGACGGTTCGCGGTTCGCTGACCGCGAATTCGATCGTCCCGATCGACGCCCTCTGGGTGTTCCGCCCGTACCTGAATGTGCCAAACACGAGGCTCAGTGTACCCGCCACGATCAGGACGATACCCCCGAGCTTTCGCATGCTCATGTCTGTCTTCCTCGGTGACCCTTCCTGGCCGCCGGGCAACCGCCCGGCGGCCAGGGGGGGGGCTTCCCCGCTCCGCTTCGCTTCACCACCGTTTTCGCGCTAACGGATCCGCCGGAGCTCGACCCGGCGGTTCCGCCAGCCATACCCCTCACTGTCGTTGGAGAAGGCCGGCTGGGTCTCACCGTATCCCCGCGCCGTCATCCGGCTGTCCTGGACGCCGCGCGTGACCAGGTAGGCCCGCACGGCCTCGGCCCGGCGCTCCGACAAGGACATGTTGTAGGCGGGTGTGCCGATCTCACTGGTGTGGCCCGCGACCTCGAAGCGCACGTTCACCCATTGCGACTCCTGCAGGGAGAGGGCCACGCGATCGAGGATGTCGTGCGACTCCGGCGTGAGGACCGCTTCGTCGAAGGCGAAGTTGACGCCCTCGAGCACGAGCGTGTCCCGTAGCACGATGACCGGCGGCGGCCTGGTCGGGAACGGCACCATCACCCTCACGGTGTCCACCATCCGAATCGCGGGCGGGCATGCGGGGCACGTCGGTGCCCTCACGGCTGCCGCCGGCTTTCGGCCACCCGTGAAGTAGGAGAGCCCGAGCGTGACCAACGGATTGTACACTGTGTGGTCCGGCATCGGGACCTCATCGTAGTTCTCGAACCGCACCCGGCCCTCGAGTCGGAGCGCGAGGTTGTCGCTGATCATCTGCCGGATGCCGACCCCCGCGAGAGCTCCCCAGACGGAGTGCGTGACCCGGTCGTTGTCGCCCTCGATGCGGGTGAGCTCCGTCCCGATCATCAAGAAGGGGCTCGTGTTGGCGTTCAGGTTCACCGTATAGGTGAGCGCGCCCGTCGGCGTGTAGTGGGTCATGCCCGACCCGCGAGCGGCTTCACCGCTCACGCTGAGACCCAGGTGGCTGTTGAAGTTGTAGCCCACGCGGGCCACGGCCAGGGGCGCACCGCTCGCCGGCGAGGCGCTGCTCGCGAATCGGTACTCCGGCGCCCCACTCGCCAAAAAGTCTCGGAGCCCTGAGTCCAGGAACAGATAGCCTGCACCCAAACTGAACTCCCAGCTTCCCTCGCGGTGGGCCGTCTCCTGCTGAGCCATCGCCAGCGTAGGCAAGCACACTGCCAGGGCCCACGCCGTCATCAATATCCGGTTACGCATTGTCGGTCTCTCCAATCTCAAGAGTCACAGCGTCAGGGCGGTGGGGAGCCGGCGACCGGAGTGGTCACCGGCTCCCTCGTTGCCATGCGCCTACAGCGGCGGCAGGGTGATGGTGTTGCTGGTGCCCAGGCTGACAGCTCCGTTCCGCGCCAGCGCCCTGCCCAGCAGAGTTGCGGTATCCACCAGCGTGATGCTGGATAGGGCGAGGATATTGCCCTGCCACTGCGAGGCCGTCCCGAGCGTGGCCGAGCTTCCGACCTGCCAGTACACGTTCTTCGCCTGCGCCCCATTGATGAGCACGATGTTGCCGGCCGTTATCAGCGAGCTGCCGGCCTGGAAGACGAAGGCGGCGTTGGGATCACCGCCGCCGTCCAGCGTCAGCGTGCCCGTCACGCCGATGCCGATGGCCGAGCAGTAGACTCCGGCGGGCTTGGTCGTGCCGCCCAGGTCCGCCACGATGGCGTTGGCCGGCGGGCACGGCAGGCCGGCGAGGGTGTTATAGGCCGTCGTCAGGTCGATCTGCGCCTGCGCAGCGACGGCGTTGGCGAGGTTCTGCGTGCCCGTTATGACACAGGGCGGGAACCCCGTGACGGTGCTCCCCGGGCTGACGCTCACGTCAGCGTTGATCAGGCCGTTCGTGATGCAGGTCACCGCGGTCCCAGCGATGATTCCGTTGGGGGCTGCTGCGCCGAGGTCCACGAGGGGGGGTGAGGGGGCAGCACCCACAACCACGGTCGCCGAACCCGAAATCGCGCCGCTGGTGGCCGTCACGGTGTTGCTGAACGTCCCCGTGATTGCACCCGCCGTGAAGAGACCGGTGTTGGGATTGATGCTGCCACCGCCGTTCTCCACCGACCAGGTGGGCAAGAGCGGGAAGAGGTTCCCACTGCCGTCCCGGCCGACGGCGGCGAACTGCTGTGTGGCGTTGGGAAGCATGTTCGCCGGGTTGGGCGTCACGGTGATGGTGGCCAGTGTCGGGGCGATGGCCGTGACGGTCACGGTCGCGAAGCCCGTAACGCCTCCGCTGGTCGCCCTTACGGTATTGGTGAAGGTCCCTGGCACCGCACCGGCGGTGAAGAGACCTGTGCTCGAGTTGATGGTGCCGCCCCCGGCCACGACGGACCAGACGGGTATGATCACGAAGTTGTTGCCGGCTCCGTCCCGTCCGACGGCGATGAACTGCTGCGTGCCGTTGACCTCCATGGAAACCGGATTGGGCGTCACGGTGATGGATGCCAGCGGCCCGCTCGTCACGATCACGGTGGCGAAGCCGGCCAGTGCGCCGACGCTCGCACGCACCGTGTTGGTGTACGTGCCGGTCGTATTGCCGGCGGTGAAGACGCCGGTCGTCAGGTTGATCGATCCGCCACCTGCCACTGCAGCCCAGGTGGGCGTGATGGG
>JBFYZE010000142.1:0-10911 GCA_041309665.1 Gemmatimonadales bacterium
GTATTCGACGACATGGTGCTCCACGGCACCCCCCTGGCCCAGCTCCCTCTGTTCGAGCAGCGCGTGAGCGCCCGGTACGCCGAGTACCACCAGGCCGCAGCCGAGTCCGACGGCCGTGTGGGGGAGGCGGTGTGCCGGCACCTCACCGGGGCGCGCGCGAACTGCCGGGAGCTCGCCCAAGTCCTCACCGAGCGCGCCGTCTCCGTGGCGCATCCCCTGCGTGACTTCCTCGAGGACGTGACGCTCCTGGACTAGGAGCACACTCCGGGAGCCGCCGGCGGGCTGAGGCACCGCCGAAACTCAGAGGCCCAGCGACGAGCGGATGAGGGGGCTGATGCGCTCGGGCGTCCAGGGCGGGTTGAAGGTGAGCTCCACCTCGGCGTTGTCCACCTCCTCGAGGTTGAGGATGGCCTGCCGGGCATCCTCGACGATCTGGCCCGCCACGGGGCAGAGGGGCGAGGTGAGGGAGATGATGGCCTTCGCGTCGTTCCCCTTGACCTCGATGTCGTACACGAGCCCCAGGACCACCAGGTCCAGACCCAGCTCGGGGTCCTTCACGGTCTTGAGGGCGTTGCGGACGTCCTTCTCGGTGAGGGCCATGCGCCGACCTTCCTCTTCTCGGTGGAAACCGTCCCGGGAGCTGCACGCCTTCCGGGGGCGAGAAGATGCGTACCCGGGTGAGGTCCCTGGGTTCGGTCCACTCCCCCCTAGGGCTCCCCCGGGGCCGCTCCCCCGCCCCGCGGACCGCGCCGCGCGTCCGGCTAGTGCCTCCGCGCGTAGAGGACCGATGTCTCGGTGCGCAGATCGCCCTGGGCCTTCCGGATGGCCCTGTGGAGCGTGGACACCACCTCGCCGGCGGGTTTCCCGTGGAGTTGTGCCATGAGGTCCGCGGCCCCCATGAAGAGGCCGGGACTGGCGTGGGAGAGGACGAAGGCCGTGTCCCCGGACCCCACGGCGAGAGACTGCACGTTGTACTTGAAGCCCCCCATCATGCCCAGCGGCGGCCCGTGGGCTCCGAACTCCTCGAAGGAGCCGTCCCGGCGGATGACCCCACCCGGGACACGCCCGGCGCTGGCCCACTCGACGCCCCGGGGCCCGAGCACCAGGATTCCGACCTCGACGAACTGGTCCAGACCCTCGATGGCCGCCGCGCTCAGCGCTTCGTTGGCCTTGGCCAGGAGCTGCGGCAGGGTGGCGTGGTCCACCGCCAGCCCCCTGAGCACGGCGCGCGCCGCGCCCAGATGGTGGGCTGGAGGGAAGCCGTCCTGGCGCACGTCCAGGGTGAGCAGCGCGGTGCGCCCGTCCCCCAGGACGACCCAGTCCCACACCGAGGCGCCGCGCCCCGACTCCTCGGTGGTGGTGCCGGCGGCCACGTCGAAGCCCTCCACCCGGGGGGCCGTGGAGGGGAGCATGCCGGCCTGCATGACCCGGCTGATTTCGTACGCGTCCACGCGAAGGCGGGCACCGGTGTCGTGGATCTTCTCCACGCTGGCGAATCGGACGCCCAGGGCCCGGAGTGCCTTGGAGAGTCCCTGCATGATGCGCAGGGCCAGCGTGTCCCCGCCGAGGAGCTTCTCGAAGTCCTCCCGGGAGACGCTCATCAGTTGGGTGGCCTCGTTCGCCCGGGCCGTCGCGGAACGCGGCGCGTCGTTGAGGAGCGCCATTTCGCCGAAGCCCTCCCCCGCCCGCCTCACGGCCAGCTTCTCCCTGGTTCCGTCGGAGCGGAGCTTGGAGATCTCGATGGCTCCCTTGAACACGATGTAGAAGGCGTCCCCCGGGTCCCCTTCCTCGAAGAGGACCTCGCCCGCCTCGATGCTCGTGCCCCCTACGATCCCCGCGATCCGGCGGAGGTCGTCCATGGGAAGACCGTCGAACAGATCGACCTTCCAGAGCAGCTCCACCACCTCGTCCGTGGACCAGCCGTGCACGTTCTCCGACACGGGACTTCGCCTCCACTGGAATGAAACGACCGGGCGCCCTGCCGGGACTGACGGAGAGGAAGGCGCCGGGGATTGTCCAATGTACCCGGTCTCGAAGGCGGCGGGAAAGAGAGCCCCTTCTGCGGGGGCCGCGCCATTCCTCTTGCTGCGCGCTCCCGGGGAGGGAAGTATTGAACGTGAGGGATGACCTCCCGGCCGTCGCTATGGGCGGCCAAGCCCTCACCGTTCACCCCAGGCCGGTCCGGCCTCAGGGCCGGGCCCAGGGTTTGTGCAACATATCGCGGTCCACCCTCTCCTCCGCCGCGGGTCCCCGAAGCTCCTCGCCACGCTGTCCCGCTTGCTCCTGGTGGCGACGTGCGAGGACGCGCCGTCGGACCTGGACGAGGGTGGGGGGGGTCCCGGGGGCCTGGTGATCGCGTCGGTGCTGTCGTCGGTGGGGCCGGGGAGTGATTCCCGCCGCCCCTCGTCTGTCCTCGCGCTTGTTGCGGTTCGCAGGCGCATCTGAGGATATTGGAACACAGATTCGGTCCCCCTGATGCCGTCGCACCCGTTCTCCTCGGGTTTGTCCGGAGTTGGCTCCATGTCCTCTCTTTCCGTTGCTCGGCGGCGTCGCGCGCTGATTTGTGCGCTGTTGGTGCTTCCTCTGTTGGTGGCGACGTGCGTAGACGCACCGTCGGGCCTGGAGGAGGGTGGGGGGGTTCCCGCGGGTATGGTGATCGCGCCGGTGCTGTCTTTGGTGGGCCCGGGGGGCGAGCGCCCCCAGACCGCGGCGCAGCAGGACGCGCTGGCGGCTGCGTTCGACCTGGTGGACCGCTTCCGCATGGTGGTGCGGCGTGCGTCGGACAACGTGGTGGTGCTGGACACGGTGATCGTGGTGACCCCGGGCCAGAGCGAGTACGACCTGACGGTGCCCATCTCGGCGAAGACCGACGAGCAGTTCCTCGTGACGCTCACCGCCATGCAGGGCACGACCACGCTCTTCACTGCTGAGAACATCCCGGCCAGGGCAGCGCCTGCGGGGGTGCCGGGCTCGGCGCCGCCAGCGGCGGTGCAGGTCCCTCTGGTCTACACGGGTCCGGGGTCGACGGCCGCGTCGGTGACGGTGGGTCCGACGCAGGTGGTGCTCTCTCCCGGGGGCTCGGCCACCGTGGGTTCGAGCGTGAAGGACGCGGGAGGTGCGGTGGTGGCCGGGGTGCCGGTGTCGTGGGCGACGTCGGCTTCCGGGGTCGCGACCGTCTCGGCCTCCGGGGTCGTGACGGCGGTGGGGGACGGGCTGGCCACGGTGACGGTGACGACGCCGACCGGGCTGTCGGCCTCGGCTACCATCTATGTGGTGGCCGGCGAGCTGGCCTACGTGGAGGGGGGGACCCTCAAGGTGCGGGGTGTGGTCTCCGGCACGCCCACGGAGCGGGCCACGGGGGGCGCATCGCAGCCCTCGTGGCGCCCCGACGGGAGCAAGCTCTACTACGTGGCCTCGGGCTCGGTGCGGGAGGCGGGGGGTGCTTCGCTGGTGGAGGGGAGTTGGCCCTCGGTCTCGCCGGACGGGACCAAGCTGGCCGTGCAGCGGGGCGGCAACGTCTGGTTCGCCAACGACGACGGCACGCGCTCGACGTTGGGGCCCTCGGGATCGAGCCCGGTCTGGGCCGACGCCGCGACGCTGCTGGTCGCGGGCGGGAGCGTGGAGCGGGTGAAGGCCGACGGCACGGGCCGCACCACGGTCGTGGCCGGTGAGGCCACGCTGCCGGCCCTGGCCCCGGACGGTCGTGTCGCTGCCCTGGTGGGCGGCGCGCTGCGGGTCACGGGCCTCGGATCCGCGCTGGTCACCGGGGCCACCGGTCGGGCCACCTGGAGCTCCAACGGCCGTTGGCTCGTCGTCGCCACCGGCTCCGGGCTCGTGCTCGTGTCCGCCGACGGGAGCGCCGCTGCGGTGGCGCTGCCGGGGCTCGGGTCGGCCTCCGAGCCGGCGTTCAAGCCCACGGGCACGCTCTCGGCTCCGCCCTCCCTGACGCTCACCGGCACCAACCCCGACCCGCCCCTGCCCGGCGGCTCGGTGCGTCTGTTGGGCAGCGGGTTCGACTGGATCATCCCCGCCAACAACCGCGTCTCCTGGCCCGTTCCCGGCGGCTCGGCCGCCGCCGAGGTCAAGGCGGTCCGTGAGACCTACATCGAGGTGGTCATACCCCGCTCCGTCGCTGCCGGCCAGATCCGCGTCGACACGCGCACCGCTTCGGCCACGCTCGGCTTCGAGCCCAAGTACGGCGCCCTCGACGTCACCGCCCGCACCCCCTGGGGCGCCCCCGTCGCGGGCGTCGGCATCACCCTCACCGCCGGCGGCGATCGGGTCAGCGGCACCACCGACGCCGACGGCACCCTGATGCTGAGCGGCATCGTGCCCGGCTCGTATACCGCCACGTTCTCCGCACCCTCCGGGTTCCGTCTCCTCGGCAGCGCCCAGCAGACGCTGTCCATCGGCGTCGAGACAGCTTCGCTCGCCCTGCAGCTCTCGCCCGTTGTCGCTTCCGTCGTGACCGTCCCCTCCGCCCTCGCCCTCGAGGTCGGCGGCGGGGCCCTCGACGTCCGCCTCGACGCACGCGACGCAGCAGGCAACACGATCCTCCAGGCCACGGCCTCCTGGAGCTCGCCCTCTCTGGAGCTCGCCGTCAGCGGCAGCGGTCTGTCCGGCTCCCTCTCCGGCGTCTTCGCCAGCGCCTCCCAGGGCTCGTCAACGCTCAACGTCGAGCTCGACGGCAAGTCCTACACGTTCCCCGTCTCCGTCACCTCGTTCATCGCCGGCTCCGTCATGCTCGCCGGCACGACCCCGGCCCCCGCGCCCGGCGTTCAGGTCCTCATCAAGCGCGCCGGCTCCACCGTCGCAGACCTCACCACCGACGCCCAGGGCCACTATCGTGCCTCGGGCCTCTACCAGGGCACCTACGACGTCACCGTCCTCGACGCCCAGGGCCGCGTTCCCTCGCCCTCGGGCCAGACGGTCATCCTGAGCGCGTCCAGCCCCTCCGGCTCGGCCGATTTCCAGCTCCTGGCGTTCTCCAAGCTCGCCGTCACGGCCAAGACCCCCTGGGATGCGGTCGTGGCTGGCGTGCGCGTGACCCTCAAGGACGCCCAGGGCCAGACCGTCGCTTCCGGCGAGACCGGCCAGGACGGCACCCTCGTGCTCGACAAGCTCAAGCCGGCCACCTACACGCTCCAGGTCCAGGCCCCCCAGGGCTACGACCTCGCCACGGGCACGCCCACCTCGGTCACCCTCAGCTCCGAGACCCAGGCCCTCGACCTCCAGCTCACGCCCAGGGTCGCCTCCCTCAAGACCGAGCCCGAGGAGCTCTTGGTCGAGGTCGGCGACGGCATCGGGGTCACCCTTCTGCCCTTCGACGTCCACGGCCAGCCCATCCCCCGGGTCGACAAGGTCACCTGGAACGGCTCCGGCGAGATCGAGGTCACCGGCGACGGCCTCTCCGGCTCGATCTCCGGGGTCCATCCCTCGACAGGTGCCGGCGCGGCCAAGCTCACCGTCACCCTCGGTGCCGACCAGTTCTCCCTCGACGTCTCCGTCGTCTCCTACATCACCGGAAAGGTCCAGACCCAGGCCACCGAGGCCAACCCTGCCAAGCCCGTCGCCGAAGCCCTCATCCTCGTCCATCTGGGCGAGACCCTCGTCGCCTCCAAACGTACCGACGGCCTCGGCGGCTACGTCGTCGCCGGCCTCTTCGCCGGTACCTACAGCGTCTCCGTCGCGCCCAGCGGGGACCTCCATCCCGTGCCGTCCAGCCGTGAACTCACCCTGGGAAAGGGCCACCCCACCGGCACCGCGGACTTCACCATGTCCGCGGGCGACGTGTATTCCATTGACGCCACTGTCTCCCCCGACCCGCTCCACGCCCTGGGCGCCACCGCCCAGGTGACCGTCCTGGCCTTCGACTCCGTGGGCGCTCCCCTCGGTGCCCGCACCGCTACGTACGTCTCGAAGGACCCGGCCATCGCCACCGTGGACGCCACCGGCAAGGTCACCGCCGTCTCCAACGGCTCCACCTGGATCCGCGCCACCGCTGAAGCCAAGGTCGACTCCGTCCTCGTCACTGTGGACCAGGAGGCCGCCACCATCGAGTTCACCGAGCTCACGGACGAGGAGGTAATCGTCGCGGCCCCCGACTCCATCCGCCGACTGGTGCAGGACACGTGGCGACTGACCTACCGGGCCCGCGACGCCAGAGGCCACCTGATCCCGGCCGAGCACCGGGAGCCCGACTTCACGTCCGCCGACCCCACGATGATCCACGTGTCGGCGGACACGGCGAACCTCGCGTACGTCCAGAGCAACAAGGTGGGACGTACCGAGCTCACCGCCACCATGGACGAGGCCTCCGACATCCTGGTCGTCGGCGTCCACGGCGTCCGTTCCGGCGACCTGAGCCTGCCGGGAGACCTCGCCGTGCTCGCCGACAGCCTGTACGGCAAGGTCATGGGGAGCATCCTCGTGGAGGAGACGTCGCTGACCAACCTCCACGCCCTGCGGACTGTCTGGGACGTCCTGGGCGAAGTGAACATCCGTACCAACCCTTCGCTGACCAACCTGGCCGGCATGGCCGGGATCGAGACCATCGGCGGTACGCTGCGCATCGAGGGAAACGGCGCCCTGGCCACGCCCGGCGGGCTCGGCGCCGCGGCGCTGAAATCCGTCGGCGGCAACCTCAAGATCTGGGACAACCACAACCCCGGCTTCACCAACGCCGACATGTTCGGGAACCTCGTGGAGGTCGGCGGCTCCATCGACATCTCGGGCAACGACTACCTGGAGGATCTGAGCGGCGTCGCGTCACTGAAGCAGGCGTACGGCCTGTCGCTGGAGTCCAACGAGAGCCTGGACCTGGACGGCGCGTTCCCGGCCCTCGAGTACCTCGGGTGGGACGGGCTCTGGATCGACGAGAGCGCCACCGTCGCTCGCCTGCCCATGCTCAAGGGCGTCGAAGGGGGGGTGGGTGTGGGCGGTGAGGTGGAGGAGGTCAACCCCATCCAGGAGCTGGACCTGCCGGCCCTGACCTGCGTCGAGGGCGGGGTCTGGATCTACGACAACCAGGAGCTCGAGGCAGTGAGGATGCCCAACCTGGTGTCGGTGGGCACCAGTTGCGCGACTCCGTTCGACTTCGACGATCTCGAAGGAGTCACCCCCATGGCTCGGTCGGCGGCGTCACCCGCCAAGGACCCTGATCCCACGGACCGGGGCATGGCCAGGTTCCGCGGCACCGCCGAGGCCCGCATCCGCGCGCTCGACCAGGAAGCCAGGACTCGTCTGGAGCAGAGGAGGAGCGAGCGCGAGACGCGACGGATCGAGGCCGCTCGCGAGGCCGCGGCCCTACGGGGTCCCGCGGGGGCGCTCGCCGTGCCGGATCGCCTCCGGGCCCGCGCGCCTCGGGCGGAGGAGCCTCAAGCCAACGGGTGCGAGTGCGGCCCCGGGCTGATGATGGAGGACAACTACCACCTCACCACCCTCGATCTCGGAAGCCTGGAAGAGGTGGGGGGGCCCCTCTACCTGTACGAGATGTACGACCTCGAGATCGTGGATCTCCCCGAGCTTCTGACGGTGGGCGAGTGGCTGAACATCTGGGAGCTGTACAGCCTCACCGCCTTCCGGGCGCCCAAGTTGGAATACGCCGCGGACTTCCATTTGCAGATAGACTTCGGCTTCTCCGAGATCGACCTCTCCAGCCTGCGGGAGACGGGAGGTTTCGAGATCCATGGCCCGTACTACCCGGGTTCTGAGGAGGTCAGCCCCATGGGTGCGCCGTCCACCACCGAGGAGGGCCTCATCCCGTGGGACCTGGACCTTCCGGACCTGGAGACGGTGGGCGGGTGGTTCCACGTCCACGGCCCGGCCGGGGTCACGTCCATCAATGCGCCCCTCCTGGCGACGGTGGGCGGTGTCCTCGAGATCGACGAGCTGGAGAACCTCGAGACCGTGGACCTGGGCTCTCTGGAGAGCGTGGGCGAAGCCGTGCGGTTCAGCTACCTGTGGGAGCTCCAGACGCTGAGCCTTCCGAGCCTCCTGAGCGTCGGTGAGGACCCCTACTACGAAGAGCCGTACTTCGAGGTGGCCGACAACGCGGTCCTCGAATCCATCGAGGCGCCGAATCTGGAGGCGTATCTCTACCGGCTGGCGATAACCGACAACAACGTCCTCGAGGACTTCGACCTGGCAGGCGTCTTCGCCCAGTACGTCTACATCATCGGCAACGGCCAGTTGACCAGCCTCCCGGACCTCTCCGGACTCGGCATGAGTGAGGGCACAGCAACGCTGGTCATCGAATACAACCCGGAGCTGCTCGATCTCGACGGTCTGGCGGGCGTCAACGCGCTGGAGTGGTTCCTCCTCTCCAACAACGCGAAGCTCAACGACCTGACGGCCCTCGGAACCGAGGGGGACGAGCTCGACGGGCTCGGGCGTCTGACGGTGGTGGGGAACGCGGCGCTCCAGAGCCTGAACGGCCTCGGACACGTGGTGTCGCCGCTCGACCAGCTGCAGATCCAGGGGAACCCCCTCCTCACCGACATCTCGGGCCTCTCCGCCATCGGCACCCTCAGCGAAGCCAACCCGGCCGTGTCGGGAATGTTCAGTGTGTCGGGGAACATCACGCTCTCGGACTGCCACGTGTACACCGTCATGGACACCATCGCGGGACGCTTCGTCCGGACCCGGGAGACGGCGTTCCATGGCGGTTGGACCGTGAACAACGTCCCGTGCGGGGGGCAGCAGGAACAGTAGCCGAGCACCATCCAGTGCTACGGGGGCCGGTCGGACAGCCTGTCCGGCCGGCCCCGCTGTCCACCGGGCGCCGTCCGGGCTCTCGGGAACGGCACGCAAGGAGGCCCCCAACGGCGCGAAAATCCTCGCCCCGGGCCTGTTCCGGTTTGTAGATTGAAAGGTACGACGGGATCGGCGTGCCCATCCTACGGGAGAGGAACTTGCAGCCCCTGACCGAAGCCACGTCGCAGGCCCCGGCCCGCGACGCAGATGTTCCCGTCACCCTCCGGTTCTGGGGGACGCGGGGCTCCATCCCGAGCCCCGGGCCCCTCACCGCACGGTACGGCGGGAACACCACCTGCTTCGAGGTCCGGGTCGGGGACCGGCGCGTCATCTTCGACGCCGGGTCGGGGATCCGTCAACTGGGGCTCGACCTGCTGAGCCGGGGCGGAATCTACCAGCACATCTTCCTCACCCACTTCCACTGGGACCACATCCAGGGGTTCCCGTTCTTTCCGCCTCTGTACAGGCCGGACATCGACTTGATGATCGTCGGGCCCAAGCAGAACAACATCGACGTCCGAAGCCTCTTCGCGGGCCAGATGGGGCCCATCTACTTCCCCGTCCCTTTCAGCGCGGTGGCCGCCAAGATGTCCTTCGACCACCTGAACGAGGGGACCTGGGATCTCGATGGGATCCATCTGCGGACGCTGCGCGTACGACATCCATCATGGGTGATCGGCTACCGCATCGAGGTCGGGGGCAGGGTGGTCTGCTTCATCCCCGACGACGAAGTGGAGGGCACCGGGTACGACGTGGCGCCCGGGTGGCGGGAGCGCCTCCTGGACTTCATCCGCGGCGCCGACCTGCTCATCCACGATTCCATGTACACCGACGAGGAGTACCCCTCCCGCCTGGGATGGGGGCACTCGACGTTCAGCCAGTCGATTCGGCTGGCGGAGGAAGGGGAGGTGAAGCGCCTTCTCTTCTTCCACCACGATCCCGAGCGCACGGACGCGGAGATGGACGGGATCGTGGGCCGGGTCCGGGACGAGGCCATGGCGCGCGGTTGCGCCCTCTCCATGGACGCCGCCGCGGAGGGATCCGATTTCCTGCTCGAGGAGAACTGACGTGAGACGCTACGGGCCGCTTGCGGTGCTTCTGGCCATGGTCCCCCTGCTCGCCTTCGGGCCGGCCGAACGCACCGCCCCCACGCACTGGGCCTTCGTCGTGGGCATCAGCGACTACATCCACTTCGACGACGTCGAGGGGGGAGACCTCCCGGGCGCCGAGCACGACGCCCGCACCGTCCGGGACGTCCTGGTCACACGGTTCGGCTTCCCCGCCGAGAACATCCGAATGGTGCTGAACCATGACGCCACCCGGGCAGCCATGCAGGACGGCATCACCGGCTGGCTGGCTTCCAGCGCCCGCCCCGGCGACAACGTGGTGGTCTTCTTCGCCGGCCACGGCTCCCAGATGTGGGACGAGAGCGGGGACGAGGACGACGGCCTGGACGAGACCCTGGCCCCAGCGGACGTGGCGCCCGCCAGCACCGAGTTCGACATCAGCGACGACACCTTCGGCGAGTGGCTGGCAGCGCTACCGACGACGAACGTCGTGGTGGTCCTGGACAACTGCAACTCGGGGACGGGCACGCGGGACGTCACTCCGTTCTCCCGGTCCCGTCAGCTCGGCCGTGACATCAACACGGTCGCCAAGCCCGCCGCGGTCGCCCGCCGCGCTCTTCCCGGACAGACGGACAAGACCGGGTTCGACACCGGCGCAGCCCGGGTGCTGGAGCTGGCCGCGGCGCAGCCGTACCAGGCTGCCGTGGACGCCTATTTCCCCGCCAGCGACGGCGCCGATGCCTTCCACGGCGGCGCGTTCACCACCTTCCTGGTGAGGCAACTCTGGCGCGCCCCCGCCAAGGCCACGTACGAGCAGGTGTTCGCCGGCGTGAGCGAGGCACTGAAGCGCAACCGCTTCCAGCAGGAGCCACTCCTCTCCGAGGTCGGCATGAAGTCCTCGCCGCTCTTCTTCATCGAGGGCGGCGACCTGACCGACGTGGCCGACGCCTCCCTCCCGATCCGGTCGGTATCCGGCGGAGTGGCAGAGCTGGGTGGCGGCGTGACGCTGGGGATCACCACCGGCTCGGTCTTCGAGACCGAGGCCGGGGCGCGCCTCACCGTGGAGGCGGTCACCCAGTCCGCCAGCACG
>JBFYZE010000143.1:0-6111 GCA_041309665.1 Gemmatimonadales bacterium
CTGAGTCGGCTCATGCAGACAGGCTGGGACGGCGGAGCCCCGGGCACCAGCCCCCCCGGGCCCCGGGGGCCCGCCCCGGGGGGTCCGCCGCGCCGCGCCCGTCCCGGGACCCCCTTACGGCATCACCGCCAGCGCCGCCGCCGAGAGCGCCAGCGTCAGGAGCGTCACCGGCACCCCCACGCGCGCATGGGTCCGCCAGTCCACCGTGATCCCGGCCGCGCGCGCCTGCTCGACCACGATGATGTTGGCGATGCTCCCCACGATGATGAGGTTCCCGGCCAGCGTGCTGGAGATGGCCAGGAGCGCGCCCAACGCGTCGCCGTCCACCACCGGGAGGAGGAGCATGACGGCGGGAACGTTGGACACGGTGTTGGACAGGCCCACCGACAGCGCGAACAGCCACCCGGGGTGGGCCGGGTCCACGCCCCGTGCCGCCAGCGCCGCCACGCTGCGCTCCACCAGCCCCGTGTCGGCCAGCGCGCCGTTCACGACGAAGAGCCCGACGAAGAGCACGAGGAGCTGCCAGTCCACGAGCCCCAGCATGTCCCGGGAGTGGAAGCGGCGGCTGGTGAGCACGACCCCCGCGGCGGCCAGCGCCACCAGCTCGCGGGGCCAGGGCGTGAACAGGAAGCAGGCCATGGCGACGGCGGCCAGCGCGAGCCCCTTGGCCGCCTGCCAGGGGTGGAAGCGGGGGATGAGGGGCGTCCCCCCGAGCCCCGTCTCCCCGGGGTCGGCGCTCGCCGGCCCCCGGGTCGCCCCGGAAACGCCCGGCCGTGCCCACCGTCCCCGGTACGAGCGGGCCACCACCCCCCACACCACGGCCAGTCCCAGCGCCGAGGGAAGGGCGGCGCGCGCCAGGTAGCCCGCGAACGAGAGCCCCAGCGCCTGCCCCACCAGGATGTTCTGGGGGTTGCCGACCAGCGTGGCCGCCGAGCCCACGTTGGCGGCGCACGCCACCGCCAGGAGGAAGGGGACCGGATCCAGGTCCCGCTCGCGGCACAGCGCCACCACCACCGGCGACACCGCCAGCGCCACGATGTCGTTGGTGAACACGGCGGAGAGCGCGCCCACCAGCACCACGACGACCGCGAGGAGCCTGGGGGCCGCGGCTTCGCGGTCGAGGTCGGCACTCCCTTCCTTGCCGCCCCTCGCCGTCAGGTCCCCCACGCGACGCGTCAGCGCAGCGTAGACGCCGCCCATGCGCAGCTGGGCGGACAGGACCATCATGCCGAACAGCAGCGCGAGCGTGGGCACGTCCACGTGCGCCATCGCCTGCTCCAGCGTCACCGCGCCGGTGACGAGGAGGACGATGGCGCCCAGGAGCGCCACGCCGGCGCGGTCCACCTGCAGGCGGGGGAGCTCCCCGAGGAACATCCCCAGGTAGACGACGGCGAAGACGGCGAGGACCATGGCGGAAGCGCTAGCCGATTCGCTCGACGCCGGCGCGCCCGCGGACGCACCGCCAACTCGAGGGCGTGAGCAGGGGCGCGCCGGGCCGCGACACGTACTCCACCGTGCGGTAGTCGGTGCGCCACTCCTCCGGGGTGACGCGGCAACGCACGTATCCCCGCCGGGAGTTCTGCCAGTGGAGGTGGGGGTTGGCCGCCAGCGCCGCCGTGACCCGCGCGGGCTGCTCCTCACCGTCGCCCCCCGCGCTGATGGAGGAACCCACGAACTCGGTGGCCATCACGGGCCGGTCGGGGCGGTCGAACCCCGAGCGCAGGTCGTTGACCCAGTTGGAGTGGATGTCCCCGGTCACCACCACGGTGCGGCCGGGAGCGCGCTCCGCGATCGACGAAAGGAGCCGGTCCCGGGCGACCGGGTAACCGCTCCACTGGTCCATGGAGGTGACGGTGTCCGGTCCCGGGTCGCCATCGAAGGGGGCCATCATGATCTGCTGGGCCAGCACCTGCCAGTGAGCCTGGGAGCCCGCCATCCCGTCCACGAGCCACCGCTCCTGGGCGTCGCCCAGCATGGTGCGCGCCGGGTCCGCCCACTCCCCGCACGGGACCCGGCGGGTCCCGTCGCCGCACGCCTGGTCGCTCCGGTGTTGGCGCGTGTCCAGGATCCAGAGGCGGGCCAGCGCCCCCCATTCCATGTCCCGCTGGATGTTCAGGTCGGCCCAGGAGCGGGCGCGGGGGACCCGCACCGCTTGGTTCTCCCACCAGGCCTGATAGCCGGCGGCGCGGCGCCGGTGCATCTGCTCTTCGCTCTCGAAGACGTTCTCGCCTGTGAGCCCCGCGTAGTTGTTGTCCACCTCATGGTCGTCCCAGGTGACGATCCAGGGGCAGCGCGCGTGGGCGGCCTGGAGGGCCGGATCCGTCTTGTACTGGGCGTATCGGTTCCGGTAGTCGTCGAGCGTCAGGGCCTCGCGCACGTGGTGGTCGCGCACCCGCGCCGCGGTCGAGACGCTCTCGTAGATGTAGTCGCCCAAGAAGGCCACGAAGTCCAACTCCTCCCTGGACATGTGCTCGAGGGCGGTGTAGAGCCCCTGCTCCCAGTGCTGGCACGAGGCGAACGCGAAGTCCAGCGGCGTCTGGGCCCCCGCCGCCGGCGTCGTGCGGAGCCTCCCCACGGGGCTGGGGCCCTCGTTCAGGGTGAAGCGGTAGAAGTACCACCGGTCGGGCTCGAGCCCCGGGACGTCCACGTGGACCGAGTGTCCCAGCTCGGGCGCCGCCGTGTACGTGCCGCGCCGGACCACCTCGGCGAAGGCCTCGTCGTGGGCCACCTCCCATCCCAACCCGACCCGGACCCGCTCCATGCCTCCCTGCGGAGCGAGCGGGTCGGGGGCGAGGCGCGTCCAGATCACGCAGGCGTCGGACGTGGGATCGCCGCTCGCCACGCCCAGGGTGAACGGGTCCGCGGCGAGCCGCGGTCGCCGGGCGACGGGCCAGGCCCCGGGCACGGCGGCGCAGACGAAGGCGTACCGGGAGAGGTCGGAGAGGAAGGCGCGGCGGTCCATGCGTGCTCCGGGCGGGGTGGAAGCCGCCCGCAGGGTGGGACGGACCGGGGCGCGGGGCAAGGTCCCGGCGCCGGTGGCCCACCGGTGGCTGGCGACCCCCGGCGCGGGATAGATTTCCCGACCCGCGGTCGTGCCGCGCTCCCCCAGCCGTCGAGAGGCGCCTCCCATGAGACAGCTCGCCGTCCTTCCCGCCCTGCTCTCCTTCGCGATCACGGCCTGCGGTGGCGCCGACGGGGACGGGCGGGAGCCGGTGGACATCCTCATCACCGGCGGCACCGTGGTCACCATGGACCCGCAGCGCAGCGTCCTCGACGACGGCGCCGTGGCGATCAGCGGGGACCGCATCGTCGCCGTGGGTCCCTCCTCGGCCCTGGGAGCGGCTTACGCGCCGCGTGAGACGATCGACGCCCGTCGGAAGATCGTCATGCCGGGCCTCATCGACGGGCACGGCCACGCCGGCCACGGCCTGGTGAAGTCGTTGGGGATGGATACCGAGGAGTGGTACCCGGCCACCGAAACGATCTACGCCCGGGGGTCCACCGTGGACTTCTGGCGTGCCGAGGCCCTTCTCACGGGCGTGGAGCGGCTGCGCTTCGGCGTCACCACCTCGCTCTCGTTCCTCGGCGGGGGAGACATGGTGATGCGCACCGACGATCCCGCCTACGGCGACGCCTACATGCAGGCCATGGACGACGTGGGCCTCCGCTTCTTCCTGGCCGTGGGCCCGCGCCGGCCGCCATTCCCGCGCAGGTACACCCAGTGGGAGGGAGACGCGTCACGCGAGGTCGACGTGTCGTTCGAGCGGCACCTCGAGGTGTCGGAGGCGCTGATCGGCAAGTGGAACGGGGCCGGGGAGGGGCGGCTTCACATCGCGATGGCCTTCCCCACGCACCACCCTGCCGCGAACCCCGTGACCGGAGCTGACCTGGAGGAGATCGTCCAGCAGGCGAAGGCGACGAGGGCGCTCTCGACGAAGCACGGCCTCCTCTTCACGCAGGACGGGCACACCCGGGGGAGCGTGAAGTTTGCCCAGGAGGTGTTGGGGATCCTCGGGCCCGACGTTCTCCTCTCCCACGCCACGGACCTGAGCGACGAGGAGATCGCCATCGTCGCGGGCACGGGAACGAAGATCGTCCACAACCCCAGCGCCAACGCCGCGATGCGCGCGCGCTTCACACTCGTCGAGCTTCTCGACGCCGGCGCGACCGTGATGCTGGGCTCGGACGGGGTCGCGCCCGATCGCAGCTACGACATGTTCCGCCACATGTTCCAGGCGATGCGGTACCACCGGTTCCACTTCCGCGACCCCAAGGTGCTGCCGGCCGGGAAGGTGCTGGAGATGGTGACCATCGACGCCGCGCGCGCGCTCGGCATCGAGGCGGAGGTCGGGTCGCTCGAGGCGGGCAAGAAGGCCGACGTGATCCTGATAGACTGGTTCCGGCCGCACCTCGTGCCGATGAACATGCCGCTCTATCGCCTCGCCTACTTCGCGAACGGGAACGACGTGAGCACGGTGCTCGTGAACGGACGCGTGCTGATGCGCGACCGGCAGGTGCTCTCCGTGGACGAGGCAGCGGTGCTGGAGCTCGCCCAGCGCGAGGCGGACGCGGCGATCCGGCGGACGGGCCTGGAGAGCCTGATGGAGACGCCGGAAGGGTTCTGGGGGCGGAGCCGGCTCCCCTAGCGGAGGCGAGAGCCGGCTCGCAGGCCCGTGCTCATCCGCCCTTCTTGGCCGCGTACCCGATGCGGATGAGCGCCTCGGTGATCACGTCCAGGGTGGACGGATCGTCGATGGTGGCGGGCATGTTGTACGCCACGCCGTCGGCGATCTTCTTCATGGTGCCGCGCAGGACCTTGCCGGAGCGGGTCTTCGGCAGCTTGTCCACCACCACGACCTTCTTGAACGCGGCCACCGGCCCGATGCGCTGCCGCACCAGGGCGACCAGCTCCTTGACGATGTCCTCCTCGGGGCGGTCCACGCCGGCCTTGAGCACCACCAGGCCCACCGGCAGCTCGCCCTTGAGCGCGTCCGCGGCCCCGATCACGGCGCATTCGGCCACGTTGGGGTGCGACGCCAGGACCTCCTCCATGCCGCCGGTGGAGAGCCTGTGCCCGGCCACGTTGATGATGTCGTCGATGCGCGACATGATCCACAGGTAGCCGTCCTCGTCCTTGTACCCGGCGTCGCCGGTGAGGTAGGCGCCCTCGACGGCCTCGAGGTACGAGTGCACGAAGGCGTCGTCCTTCTGCCAGAGGGTGGGGAGGCAGCCGGGGGGCATGGGGAGGCGGATGACGATGTTGCCGATGTCGCCGGCCGGCCGCTCCACGCCCTCCCCGTCCACGACCCTCACGTCGAATCCGGGCACCGCGCACGTGGGTGAGCCGGCCTTCACCGGGAGCGCCCCCAGGCCCATGCAGTTGGCCGCGATCGCCCACCCGGTCTCGGTCTGCCACCAGTGATCGATGACCGGGACCCCCAGGCGGGTCTGGGCCCAGTCGAGCGTGTCCGGGTCACACCGCTCCCCGGCGAGGAAGAGCGCCTTGAAGCCGGTGAGGTCGTATTGCCCCAGGAGCTTCCCTTCCGGGTCCTCGCGCTTGATGGCCCGGAACGCGGTGGGGGCGGTGAACATGACCTTCACCTTGTACTCGGAGATCACGCGCCAGAAGGCCCCGGCGTCGGGGGTCCCCACCGGCTTCCCCTCGTACAGGAGGGTCGTGCAGCCGTAGAGGAGCGGGGCGTACACGATGTAGGAGTGCCCGACCACCCAGCCCACGTCCGACGCCGCCCAGTACACGTCGCCGGGCTGCACGTCGTAGATGTGCTTCATGCTCCACGCGAGGGCGACGGCGTGCCCGCCGTGGTCGCGCACCACGCCCTTCGGGATCCCGGTGGTGCCGGAGGTATAGAGGATGTAGAGCGGGTCCGTGGCGGCCACGGAGACGCATCCCGCCGGCTGGGCGGCGGCGACCGCCTCGGCCCAGTCCAGGTCGCGCCCGGCCTGCAGCGAGGCCTCGGCCTGGGGCCGCTGCAGGATGATGCAGCGCTCGGGCTTGTGCGCCGCGAGCTCGATGGCCTCGTCGAGGAGCGGCTTGTACTGCACCACCTTGCTCCCCTCGATGCCGCAGGACGCGGACAAGATCGGAAGAGC
>JBFYZE010000144.1:0-9316 GCA_041309665.1 Gemmatimonadales bacterium
GCTCTTCCGATCTGACGTGTAGGGCTTGCGCTTCATGGACCCGGGGGCGGGTGGTGAGAACGGGGAGAATTGCTCAATCTAGCCGTGGAGCGGTTCGCCGGAAGACGCGCCCCCGGGGCGCAGACCGGCCCCGACCCCCGGTAGATGGCTAGAACCGGAGCCCCAGCCGGACGACCACCTGGTCGTCGGGGTCCACCACCTCGTAGCGCACCTCGGCGTACGCCCCGAGGACCAGCGCGCCCAGGTTCAGGCCCACACCTCCGCCGTACCCCGTCTTCGCGACCGCGCCGACGCCTCCTCCCACGTCGGTGCGGCGGTACACCAGCCCGCCGGTGACGTAGGGCGTCACGACCGGGATGGGGAGGCCGAGATGCAGGTCGGCGGACCCGCCCATGAACGCGCAGTCGTCCACCGTCCCGCAGTCGGGGAAGAAGTACTCCCCGGCCACGAACAGGTCGATGGGGAAGACGGGGAAGCTCAACTCCACCGACGCGCCCACGCCGTTGGTGCCTCCGAACGAATCTGTGGCCCGGGCCACGTGGATCCCCGGGTTGAGCTGGGCCCGGGCCTCCGGGGCCGCGGCGCAAAGGGCGGCGAGCGCCATTGCGAGACAGGCGTTGCGACGGATCATGGGACGCTCCAGCGGGAGGTGTGGGACCGACCCTACCCTACCCTATCCACCCCGACGCCCCACCGCCAGTCGCACGGCGCTGCCCCGCTCCACGGGGGTGTCCGCGGCAGGCTGCTGGTCCACCACGAGCCCGGCGTCCCTGCCGTCCCGGCTCACCTCCTCGACCGCCCCCACCACCAGTCCCAGGGAATCGAGCGCCGCCACGGCGGCGGCCTCCTCCATCCCGAGCAGGTACGGCATGAGGACCTGCGCCGGGCCCCGGCTCACGGACAGTCGGATCTGCGAGGGGAGCCCCACCACCGAGCCCGCCGAGGGGTGCGTGGACACCACCCGCCCCCTGGGGATCTCCGAGTCCACCGAGTCCACCGCCACGAGGAGCCCCACGGTCTCGAGCACTACGAGGGCGCGGGACGCATCCACGTTGCGCACGTCGGGGACCGCCCGGGTCTGGGGCCCGAGGCTGCGCGTGACCCTCACCTCGGAGGCGCGGATCGCCACCTGACCAGGGAGGGGGGTTTGCCCCAGGATGAGGCCTCGGGGCACGGTGGGGTGGAGGAGCGAGTCCACCGGCCCCAGGGCCAGCCCCGCGCCGATGAGGTTCGCCTCGCCCTCGCCCACGCTCTGGCCCTTCAGGTCCGGCACCGAGACCAGGTTGGTGGGGGGCGGGGGCGCAGGGTAGAGGAGCCGGGTCGCCACCAGGTACCCCAGCCCCCACCCGGCCAGGGCGATACCCAGCACCGACCCCGCCAGGCGAAGCCTGGGGCCGAGGGAGGCCGCGCCGCCCGACCTTCCACCCCGTGAAGCGCCGCCCTTCCCTCCGCCGCGGCGCGAGCCGCCACCTCCGCGGTGCTTCCTGAGCGAGCTCCCGAGCTTCACGAGGCCCTCCGCAGGCGGGCGGCGAACGCGCCGTCGAATCCGTGACGCTGGGGGAGCACGACCAGGTGGCCGTCCGCGTCCAGGTAGTCCGAGGGGACCGCGCCCGTGGGCTCCAGGCCGAAGCCGGGGTGGCCGGCGAGGAACGCCTCCACCTGCCCCCGGTTCTCCTCCGGCTCCAGGGTGCACGTGGAATACACGAGCAGGCCGCCCGGCGGCACGAGATTCGCCGTGGCGTCGAGGATCTCCCGTTGCAGTCGGATCATCTCATCCATCGCTCCGGCGTCCAGCCGCCAGCGGGCATCGGGGTGGCGCCCCAGCGTCCCCGTGCCCGTGCACGGGACGTCGAGGACCACCGCGTCGGCGGAGGCGAGGGGAGGGCGCCGGGCATCGGCCACCACCATCCCCAGGTCGAGCCCCGTCCTGCGGGCGTTGTCACGGAGCCTGCCCATGCGCACTTCCGATCGGTCGGCGGCCAGAGTATACCCACCCCGGACGGCGAGGGCCAACGCCTTGCCGCCGGGCGCGGCGCAGAGATCTGCAATCATCGTACCGGGAGGGATGTCGGCGTAGCGGGTCACCAGGTGCGCCGCGGGGTCCTGGACCAGGGAGGGGAGCGCCTCCAGGGCCGCCACCGGGTTGGAACCGGCGGCCAGCTCCAGGCAGAGCGTCCCCTTCCCTACCGGCGTGGAGGCGATCCCCCGGGCTTCGAGGATCCCCGCGGCCTCCGCGGGGGAGGCGTGGAGCGGCACCAGGTACAGCGAGGGACGCCGGTTGTTCGCGTGCACGAGGGTGCGCACGTCGTCGGGGCTCCACCGCGCCAGCCACCGGCGGAGGAGCCAGGCGGGGTGGGAGCCCCACGACGCCAGGAACCCCTCCGGGTCCTGCCCGAAGTCAGGGAAGTGCTCCAGCCCTCCCCCGTCGACGGCCACCGCCCTCAGCACGGCATTCACGAGCCCGGCGGAACCCCGCCCGGAGGCCGACCGGGCCTGGGACACGGCCTGCGAGACGGCGGCGTAGCGGGGAACGCCGTCCATGCAGAGAAGCTGGTACGCCCCCAGGCGCAGGATCTCCAGGACCGCCGGCTCCAGGCGCTCCAGCCCCCCGCGCACCCGGGCGGCCAGGAGGTGGTCGAGGCGCCCGCGCAGCCGCGACGCGCCATACGAGAGCTCGTGCAGGAAGGCCCGGTCCCGCGCCTCCAGGCCCGACGCCCCACGTTCCAGGGCGACGTCCAGGCGCAGGCCCCGTCCCACGTCGAGGGCGATCGCCAGGGCGGCGCGCCGCGCCGCCGTGACGGCTTCGGGGCGGCTCCGGGTTGGGCTCAGTCGAGCATCCCCTCGAGCGGGGAAGACGGCACGGCGATCTCGCGCGACGGCATGCGCCCCGCGAGGAAGGCCAGACGGCCGGCGACAATGGCGAGCCTCATGGCGTGGGCCATGCGCACGGGGTCCTTCGCGGCGGCCAGCGCCGTGTTCATGAGCACACCGTCCACGCCCTGCTCCATGGTGACGCACGCGTCCGACGCGGTGCCGACCCCGGCATCCACGATGACCGGCACGTGGAGGCGGCGCTTGATCTCGCGGATGAAGTACGGGTTCACCACCCCGAGGCCGCTCCCGATGGGGCTGGCCAGGGGCATGACGGCCACGCACCCCGCGTCCTCCAGGCGCAGCGCCATGATGAGGTCGTCGTTGGTGTACGCCATGACCTTGAAGCCCTCCGCGACGAGGATCCTCGCCGCCTCCAGGGTGGCGGCGACGTCGGGCAGGAGGGTGGCCTGGTCTCCGATGACCTCCAGCTTGATCCACTCGTTGAAGCCCGCGGCGCGGGCGAGGCGGGCGTAGCGGAGGGCGTCCTCGGCGGTGTAGCACCCCGCCGTGTTCGCCAGGAGGAAGAACTCCCTGGGATCCAGGTGGTGGAGGATCCCCTCCTCCCTGGTCCGGTCGAGGTCCACGCGGCGCACGGCCACCGTGACCATCTCGGCGCCCGAGGCGCGGATGGCGTCCACCATCACCTGGTTGGTCGTGTACTTGCCCGTCCCCACGATGAGGCGGGAGGTGAAGTCGTGGCCCCCGATGGAGAGCGGGCCGTCCAGGGCCCGGGCCTGCGCGAGCGCGTCGGTGTTCTTGGTCATTCCCGATTCATCCCCCGCCCACGAAGTGGACGAGCTCCAGGTTGTCTCCGTCCCGGACCTGCGTGTCGCCGTAGGCGTCGCGGGCCAGGATCTCCTTGTTGAGTTCCACCACCACCAGCGCCGGATGGAGCTCGAGGGACTCGAGCAGGGAGCGCACCGTGTGCCCCTCGCCGACGTCCCGCTCCTTGCCGTTCAGGCGGACCTTGATGGTTGCCGTGGATGGGCTCATGCGTGCTCCCCTCGGTTGCCGTCCTGCGCTGCGAACCTCTCAAGATACCGGTGGAGGGCGTCCGTGGAATCCGCCGCGTCCCAGACGCCGCGGATCACGGCGACGCCCCAGGCGCCGGCGGCGAGCACCTCCGCCACGCGCCCCGGAGTCACGCCTCCGATGGCCAGCACCGGAACCTCCGCCGCGACCTCCGCCACCCTTCCGGAGAACGCGGGCCCGAGCCCCGGGCGCCCCGGGTGGCTCGCTGTCTCGTAGATGGTACCCGCGAAGATCCAATCCGCGCCGCCGGCCGCTGCTTCGGTCCCCTCGGCGACGGTGTGGACCGACACGCCCAGGCACCCCTGCGCGCCGAAGATGCGGCGGGCGTCCGCCAGGGGGAGGGACCGGGCGCCGAGGTGGGCGGCGCCGGCTCCGGCGCAGAGCGCCACGTCCACCCGGTCGTTGACCACGAGCAGGGAGCCGGAGGCGCGGGCCGGCCCACGGAGCGAGAGGACCAGCTCCAGCAGGGTCCCTCCCGGCGTCCCCGGCCCCCGGACGTGGAGGGCGAGGGCCGCGCCCCCGACGGCCAGGAGCTCGGCCGCCCGCACTCGGAAGCCGGGGCGGGAGAGCACCGCGTCGTCGGTGACGAGGTGGAGGCGCGGTACACCCATCAGACGAAGCGCTGCGCGGCCCTCACTCCCCGACCGTGGATCCAGTCCAGTGCGTCCATCCTGCGCTTCCCCGGCGGCTGGACCTCCCCGAGCGCCACCGCGCCGTCGCCGGCGGCCACCACGAGGCCCTGCGCGGCGTCGGCGGCCAGCACGGTGCCGGGAGACCCGGGGGAAGGCGCCTCCGCGGGCGTGGGACGGAAGAGCTTCACCGGGACCCCGTCCAGCTCGGACCAGGCCCCCGGGACCGCGTCCATCCCCCGCACGTGCCAGGCGATCTCCCGGGCGGTGCGCGTCCAGTCCACGCGGGCGACGTCCCGCCCCACCTTGGGGGCGTAGGTGGCCAGGGCGTGGTCCTGCTCCGACTCTTCCGCCCGCCCGGCGGAGAGGAGCGCCAGCGCCTCCAGGAGCGCCTCGGCGCCCAGCTCGGAGAGGCGCACCGAGAGCTCGGAGGCGGTCTCGCCAGGGAGGATGGGTTCCCGGATCCGGTGGAGGGTGGGCCCCGCGTCCAGCGCCTCCACCATGCGCATGATGGTCACGCCCGCGTCCTCGTGGCCGCGCGCGATGGCCCAGTTGATGGGCGCCGCTCCGCGGAGCTCGGGGAGGAGGGACGCGTGGACGTTGAGGGAGCCCAGGGGCGGCACGTCCAGCACCTCGCGGCGGAGGATGTGCCCGTAGGCCGCCACCACCGAGAGGTCGGGGGCCAGCGCGCGCAGCGCGGCCAGGAAGTCGTCCCCCTCGGGGCGCTCCGGCGCGAGCACCGGAAGCCCGAGGGCCTGCGCGGTCTCCTTCACCGGCGAGGGGGTGAGCCTCTGCCCCCTCCCGGCGGGGCGGTCGGGTTGGGTCACCACGCCCACGACCTCGTATCCCTCGTCGTCCAGGGCGCGCAGCGAGGGCACCGCGAAGTCGGGCGTGCCCCAGAAGAGGATCCTCACCGGACGTACCTCACGACCCCTCGTCCTCCCGGAGCTTCCTCCACTTCCTCATCTGCATGCGCCTCTTCAACGGGCTCAGGCGGTCCAGGAAGAGGATGCCGTCCACGTGGTCGATCTCGTGCTGGATGGCCCGGGAGAAGAGCTCCTCGGCCTCCAGGGAGACGGGGCGCCCCTTGGGGTCGAAACCCTTCACCTTCACGGCCCGGGGGCGGACCACCACGTCCTCGATCCCCGGGATGCTCAAGCACCCCTCCGCCTCCTTGTCCAGCTCGTTGCTCGCCCAGGTGACGACCGGGTTCACGAGCGCCACGCGGGCCTCGGGCTCCTCCTCGCGGCGCAGGTCCACCACCACGACGCGCCTGGACACGCCGACCTGCGGGGCGGCCAGGCCGATTCCCTCCGCGTGGTACATGGTCTCGAACATGTCGCGCACCAGCGTCCGCAACTCGTCGTCGAAGGAGGTCACCTCCTCCGCCCTCGTGCGCAGCACGGGGTCGCCCATGAGGACGATGTCGCGGATGGCCATGCCTACTCTTCCTTGCCGCCCTTGCTCGCCAGGAGCTGGGCGACGCGCCCCCGGTCCACGGTGACCCGGGTGTTGTCCCCGGTGCGCACGGTGAGCCGGTTCTCCTCGACGTGCACGATGGTGCCGATGAGGCCGCCGTTGGTGATGATCTCGTCGCCCTTCTTCAACCCCTTGAGCATGGCATCGTGCCGCTGCCGCTCCTTGGACTGCGGGCGGATGAGCAGGAAGTAGAAGATGACGAAGATGAGGACCATCTGGACCATGAAGATGATCCCCGCCGACCCCCCTTCCCGGGGCGCCATGAGGATCGCGAGCGCGGCGTGCGTCACCTTGTGTCTCCCTTGACGTTCACTTGGGTGGGCGCGCACCCGGCGCGCCGTGGTCCTGCCCGTCCAGCCCGTCCAGCGGCGTGCTAACCCTCACCGCTGCGGTATCGTTCCAGCCAGTCGCTGCTCCAGGCGTGGAAGCTCCCGTCCACAATGCGGCGGCGGGCCTCCTCCCCGAGGTGCACCAGGAAGCGCAGGTTGTGGATGGAGATGAGGCGGAAGGCCAACATCTCCGCCGCCACGACGAGGTGCCTGAGGTAGGCCCGCGTGTACCGCGCGCACGTGGTGCAGTCGCAGTCGGGATCCACGGGCCGGGTGTCCTCCCTGAAGCGCGACGCCTTCAAATTCACCTGACCCTCTCCGCTCGTCCAGGCGGTGCCGTGGCGCGCGTTGCGCGTGGGGGCCACGCAGTCGAACAGGTCGCACCCGCGGGCGATGGCCTCCAGGAGATCGTCGGGGTACCCCACCCCCATCAGGTAGCGGGGGCGGTCGTGCGGGAGCTCCCCGTCCAGCAGCTCCAGCGTGCGCCACATGTCGGGCTTGGCCTCCCCCACGCTCAGGCCGCCGATGGCCATGCCGTGCCAGTCGCCCGCATCCCGCACCTGGCGCGCGTGCTCGCGCCGAAGGTCGTCGTAGATGTTCCCCTGCACGATGGGGAAGAGGGTCTGCGCAGGATATGCGCCATCTTGCTCCAACTCATCGAAGCGCGCCCGGCATCGGTGCAGCCAGGCCAGCGTGCGCCGGTTCGCCTCGCGGGCGTGGGCGTGGTCCGACCCGCCGGGGGGGCACTCGTCGAAGGCCATGACCACGTCGGCGCCCAGCGTGCGCTGGATGTCCATGACGGATTCTGGGGTGAAGGTGTGGCTGGAGCCGTCGATGTGGCTCTTGAACACCACCCCCTCGTCCTGGACCTGGCGGATGTCGGCCAGGGAGAAGACCTGGAAGCCGCCCGAGTCGGTGAGGATGGGACCGTCCCAGCGCATGAACGCGTGCAGCCCGCCGAGCTGCCGGACCAGGTCGTGCCCCGGCCTGAGGTAGAGGTGGTAGGTGTTGGCCAGCACCATGCGGGCCCTGAGCTCCCCCACCTCCTCCATGGCCACCCCCTTCACCGTGCCCAGGGTGCCCACGGGCATGAACATGGGCGTGGGCACCTCGCCGTGGGGGGTCGTGAAGACCCCCGCGCGGGCGGCGCCGTTCCGGGCGGCCAGGGCGAAGCGGAAGGAGTCGGACGCGCTCGAGGCGCCGGGACGGGGAGGCTCGGACATGGGGAGGAAATGTAGCGCGTCGCCTGGCGGGGGCGTACGGAGTGGGGCGGGGCGGCGGCCGGGCCGGAGGACTCCCTCGCCTCGGGGACTCAGTGGTGGGCGACGGCCCGAACGTGGAGGATCTCTCCCGCCTCGATGGGGCGTAGATCCTCAGCGGACAGCGTCAGGACAGCGAGAGTGGCCCCGTCTCCCGAGACGAATTCGACCTCGTAGAGATTCCCCGGATGGGCGTGAACGATCGCGCCCACATCCCCGCGCTCGAGGCCCGATTCGGGAAGGGACCTGCGCAGAACCACCGTCTCCAGTTCCTTCATTTCCGCTCCTTCCGGATCGGGTACGCGGTCACCAACACCGGCGGCCCTTCACCGGACCGGATCCATACCGTCCCCAGGGTGATCGGCCTGCCATCGGGCGCGGTGACGGTACCGACCACGAGGTACTTCGTTCCCCAGAACGTCGCCTCGGTGTCGGTCAGGACGCCGTCGGCCGCCACCCGACGCAGTGTATCCACCAGAACACCCGGAGCCGCCGGATCGTACCCCCGGCTTTGGAAGTACTTCACCTTCGGACCACCCACAGGGTGCTCCGGGTCCAGCAAATAGCCCCGGACCTTCCCGATGGGAACAACGGATTCGGATCTCTTCGGGAGGTCCAGGAGGGGTCTCCGGGTCGGGGAGGCGCGTCCCTCTCGAACGCGCACCCCCCAACCATGGGATCCGATCCGGGCGCCTCCATATCCAGACGCGCCCTCCCTCTCAGTCCGAGACCGGACGCGGCTTCCTCGGCATCATCGCGCATCACGCCGTGTCGCCTCAGTTCGAGACGGGCACCTTGCGCGGCATCATCTCCTCGCGCATGGCCAGCGCGTACACCGTGGACGCCACCACCACGGCGGCCTGCTTCAGGTCGTCGAGGAGCATGTGGTCGAACGTGTCGAGCTCCGTGTGGTGTCCGTTGATGCCGTACTCGATGGGGTCCTGGATGAAGTTGAACCCGGGGATCCCCGCCGCGTCGAACGCCATGTGGTCCGTGCTCCCCGTATTCCCGTGGCGGACTGCCACCACCCCCAGGTCGCGGAAGGGCCAGAGGATCTGCTCGAAGACGGGCGTGGCCTTCTCGTTGGATTGGTTCCAGATCCCCCGGAGGCGCCCGGTGCCGTTGTCCACGTTGACGTACGCCGAGATACGGCCGTGGAGATCCTTGTTGTTGGCCACCCACCCGCGCGAGCCCAGGAGCCCCTGCTCCTCCGCGCTCCAGAGCGCGATGCGGATGGTGCGCCGGGGCTGGACACCGAGCGTCTTGAGGATGCGCACGGCCTCCATCATGACCACCGTGCCCGCGGCGTTGTCCACGGCGCCGACGCCCATGTGCCACGAATCCAGGTGGGCGCCGAGCATGACGTACTCGTCCTTCTTGTCGGTGCCGGGCAGATCGCCCAGGGTGTTGTAGGCCTGCAGGTCGTCCTCGAGGAAGCGGCTCTCCACGAGGAGCTCCAGCTCCACCGGGACCCCGCCCTGCACGTTTCGCCAGATCATGTTGTACTGCTCCCGGGGGATGGCCACCTGGGGGAGTCCCTCCGGGTCGCCCTGCACCCGGCTCCCCGCCCCGCCCCCACGGATGACGCCGTGGCTCCGCGACGAGATGCGCAGGAAGGCGTGGGCCCCCTCCTCCTCGGCCAGCGTCTGGAGCGCCTGCAGCGCCTCCCGCTCGGCGCGCATGCGCGCCTGGGCGGCCTGGCGCTCCGCGTCCG
>JBFYZE010000145.1:0-7028 GCA_041309665.1 Gemmatimonadales bacterium
CGGAGATCCTCCGCGCCGTCCGGGAAGTCGCCCACCGTGTAGAAGTGGGGCGTGGCGAACCGGTACAGCGCCGTCTCGGTGAGGAGCGAGGCGACGTTGTGGAAGCTGTTGGCGTGGTCCATGAACCCCGGATACCAGTTGTCGAACCCGGTGCCCATGTGCACCGCCCCCTTCTGCCCCCGCTCCTCCAGCGCCTGGGCCATGGCCATCCCCACCAGGTTCACCGTCCGCCACATGAGGGGATGGACGTTGGGGCTGATGGGCTCGGCGAAGGGTGGGATCCAGATGCGCGTGGGGAAGGGCGACGTCTGGTGGTGGTTGTACAGGATCTGGGGCTCCCACTCCCGCGCCACCCTCGTCACCACCCGCGACTCCATCTGGTTGACCATGTAGCCGTCGCGGTTGTTGTCGTGTCCGATGTACTTCTGGTACAGGAAGGGCGCGGGGGACACCTCGTACTGCGTGCCGACGTTCGACATGTACCAGTCCGCCACCATGGTCTGGCCGTCGGGGTTGATGTTGACCCAGAGCAACAGGATCACGTTCTCCAGGATGGCCGTGAGCTCGGGATCGGCGTTGCCGGTGACCAGGTCGTAGGCGAGCTGCATCGTGTGCTCGCTGTGCGCGACCTCGCTGGAGTGCAGGCCGCCGTCCACCCACACCAGCGCCTTCCCCTCCGCGGCCAGCCTCCGGGCCTCGGCCTCGTCCATGTCCCCGGGGTGGGCGAGGCGCAGCGCGATCTCCCGGTAGCGATCCAGATTTCTCAGGTTATCCGCCGAAGAGACGAGGGCGATGACCATGGGGCGCCCGTAGGACGTGGTCCCCACCTCCCGGAGCTCCAGGCGGTCCGAGGCGGCGTCCAGGCGCCGGAAGTACTCCAGCGCCTGCTCGTAGCGGGTGAGCTTGAAGTCGGCCCCGGGAACGTGACCCAGCACGGACTCGGGCGTGGGTACCTGGGCGACGACGGGAGCGGCTACCGCGAGGATGGCGAGGACGGGAAGGACGTGGGCCGCGGCGGCGGCGCGTGAGAGGACGCCCAGTGCGCGCATGGTCTCGTGATCCGGAAGGTGGACGGGGAGCGGTGTCGAGATCGGAAAGGCCCCGAATCATGGGCCTCCGGTCCCCCCCCGGCCAGGGTGCGGGACGCTCCGGTTTCGTTCCACACCACGGGGTGCGGAACGGCTCCCTTGTGGAGGGGGGCCGGGTTGGTGACTCTTGATACCGCCAGCGACCCTCCCCGCCGCTCCGCGAGGCTCCCGACGAGATGAAGGACACCGAACAGCCGGCCACCGAGACGGCCCCCTGGACCCCGCAGGACTCGGCGCAGCTGTACGGTCTCCAGAACTGGGGCGCCGGCTATTTCGGCGTCTCCGAGCGCGGCACCGTGGAAGTGTACCCCGGCGGGGACCCCGCCCGGGCCATCGACCTCATGGAGGTGGTGGAGGGGCTCCAGGCACGCGATCTCTGGCCCCCCATGGTCGTGCGCTTCTCGGGCATCCTCGAGCACCGCATGGCGTACCTGCGCCGCACCTTCGACGATGCCATCGCCGAGGCCGGGTACCGGGGCAAGTACACGTGCGTGTACCCGATCAAGGTCAACCAGCAGCGCCACATCTGCGAGGAGATCCGGGACCTGGGCCGCACCATGGGCTTCGGGATCGAGGCGGGCTCCAAGCCCGAGCTCATCGCGGGCCTCGCCCTGACCCAGGGCGTCAACGAGATGCCCTTCATCTGCAACGGCTTCAAGGACGCCGAGTTCATCGAGACCGCCGTCCTCGCCGCCAAGATGGGGCGCAACATCATCCCGGTGATCGAGCAGACCCACGAGCTGGAGATGCTCATCCACTCGGCCCGGACGCACACGGTCACCCCCCGGTTCGGCATCCGCGCCAAGCTGGCCTCCGGGGGAATCGGCCGCTGGGCGGACTCGGTGGGGTTCCGGGGCAAGTTCGGCCTGTCGGTGAGCCAGATCCTCTCCTCCGTGGACTGGCTCCGGGACGAAGGGCTCCTGGGCGGCCTCCAGATGCTGCACTGCCACATCGGCTCCCAGATCTACGACATCCGCACCGTGAAGTACGCGGTGAACGAGCTCGCACAGATCTACGTGGAGCTGGTCAAGCTCGGCGCCCCCATGGGGATCATCGACCTCGGCGGCGGCATGGGCGTGGACTACGACGGCTCGGGCACGGCGTCCCAGTCTTCGATGAACTACACGATGGAGCAGTACGCCGCCGACGTCATACACCGGGTCAAGTCCATCTGCGACGACGCCCGCGTGCCCCACCCGGACGTCATCACCGAGTCGGGGCGGGCGCTCGTGAGCCACTCCGCCCTCCTCGTCTTCCAGGTGCTGGGAAGCCGCGTCTTCCCCTCCGAGCCCGACGCCGAGGTGGTGGACCGGGCTCTCAACGAGGGGCCGGAGGCAGAGGTCCCCCAGCCCCTCCTGGACCTGGTGGACGCATACCAGCGCCTGGGCGACGGCGAGAGCGACCCCATCGAGGTCTACCAGGACGCCGAGCACGCGCTGAACGAGGCCATGAGCCTCTTCAACCTGGGCTACATGAGCATCACCGCCCGCGCAGCGTGCGAGGAGCTGTACTGGGCGGTGGGGAACCAGATGGCGTCGCGCCCCCGCGACGAGCTCACCGAAGACCTGTGGGACCTGCCGGACCGGCTCGCCGACATCTACTTCAGCAACTTCAGCCTCTTCCAGTCGCTCATCGACGCCTGGGGGATCGACCAGGTGTTTCCGGTCATGCCCATCCACCGGCTGGACGAGAGGCCGACCCGGCGAGGGATCCTGGCCGACGTCACCTGCGACTCCGACGGGCGCATGGACCGGTTCCCGGGCAACGGCGAGCCGCAGAACTCCGTCCCCCTCCACGCCCTCACCCAGGGGGAGCTCGCCGAGGTGGGCCCGGGGCAGTTCGACCCCTACTACCTCGCCGTCTTCCTCACCGGCGCCTACCAGGAGACGCTGGGCGACCTGCACAACCTCTTCGGCGACACCCACGCTGTGCACGTGGTGCTGGACGCGGACGGGAACTGGCACCTGGAGGAGGTGGTGGAGGGAGACACCGTGCGCGAGGTGCTACAGTACGTCCAGTTCGATCCCGACGACATCCGCAGGGACCTCCGCAAGGAGATCGAGGCGGCGCTCACGGCGAAGCGCCTCACCCTGCAGGAAGGCGTGAGCATGCGCCGCTTCCTGGACCAGGGGATCGACGGCTACACCTACCTGGAGTAGCGCTTGGCCGGACACGTCGTCACGCGCCGCGCGGTGGTGAGCTGGGTCCTCTACGACCTGGCGAACACCATCTTCTCCATGGGCGTGGTGTCGCTGTACTTCTCCCTCTGGGTTCGCGAACAGGTGGGAGCGGGGCGCGCCGACACCGTCTACGGCGTCATCACCGCCGTGTCCATGGGCGTCATCTTCGTCGTGTCGCCCCTCCTGGGCGCCATGACGGACCGGGCGCGCCGGCGCATGCCCTTCCTGGTGGTGAGCACGCTCGTGTGCGTGGGCCTCACGGCCCTCCTGGCGCGGAGCGGATTCTGGGTCACCGCCGTCCTCTTCTGCCTGGCCAACATCGCGTATCAGGCCGGGCTCCAGTTCTACGACGCGCTGCTGCCAGAGGTGAGCACCGAGGAGAACCGCGGGAGGATCGGCGGGATCGGGGTGGGGGTGGGGTACCTGGGGTCGTATGTCGCGGTGGGGATCGGCCTCCTCCTGGGCACCCGCGACAAGCCGCTCCTCTTCACCATCATCGCGGTGGCGTTCCTCGCGTTCGCCATCCCCTGCTTCCTCTTCGTGAAGGAGCGGGGCAACCCCGAGCCCGGACCTCTCACCCTGCGCGCGGCCGTGGACTCCACCCGAGAGACCATCCGCACGCTGCGCGACAGCAAGGACTACCCCGGCCTCCTGCGCTTCCTGGTCGGGCGGGTCTTCTACACCGACGCCATCAACACCGTCATCTCCATCATGGCCCTGTACACGGTGAACGTGGCCGTGGCCACGGGGCTCTCGGAGACCGCCGGGGAGCGCCAGGCCAACCTGGTCCTCATGTCGGCCATCACCTTCGCGGTGATCGGTGGGTTCGCGTGGGGGTGGCTCACCGACCGGTGGGGCCCCAAGCGCACCCTCGACGTGGTGCTCTACTCCTGGACCGGCGTCTTCCTCATGGCGGCGGCGATCGGGATCCTGGGGCTCCCCCTCGAGGCGCTCTACGCGGTGGCCGCCTGGGCCGGCTTCTCCCTGGGCGGCGTGTGGGCGGCGGACCGACCCTATATGCTCCGCCTCACACCCCCCGGGCGCGTGGGCGAGTTCTACGGGCTGTACGGGATGGTGGGGCGCTTCTCGGCCATCATGGGACCGGGGATCTGGGCGGGGGTGACGTGGATCACCGGGCAGCGGCTCGGGCTGGCCCCGGCGGTGGGCCAGGGGATCGGGGTCCTGGTCCTCCTGGCCTTCGTGGGGATCAGCTGGGTGATCCTCCGGCCCGTCTCCGACCACCCCCGCCTCTGGCGCCCCGAGGACCTGCACCCGTCCTCGGCGCGCTGAGCTAGCGCCGCCCCGTCCCGGTCACGTACGGCAGGTCCCGGCTTCCCCAGTCGCGCCAGGAGCCGTCGTAGAACTTCACGTCGTACCCGAGGCGTTTTGCCGTGAGGTAGGTGTAGCTCGCCCTCAGCCCCACCATGCAGTAGACCGTCACGGCGGAGCCATCGGCCGCGCCCGACGCGCGGAAGAGCGCGCGCAGCTCCTCCAGGGGATGCGCCCGGTGGATGGGGCGGCTCTCGACGAGCTTCTCCCAGTACATCTGGTGCGCGCCGGGGATGTGCCCGGGGTGCACGCGCCCGCCCAGGCCGTTGTCGGCACCGGTGTACTCCTCGTCGGGGCGGGCGTCGATGAGCGTGAGGGCGGGGTCGTCGAGGCGCGCGTGGATCCAGTCCGCGTCCACCATCACGCCCGCCCGCGGCCGGAGCGTCACCGACCCCGGCGCGAACGCGGGCTCCTCGGTGGTCACCGCACGCCCCTCCTCCTGCCACGCCCCCAGACCGCCGTCCAGGAACGACGTCCGGTCGCCGAGCCCCATGACGTCCAGCGTCATCCACGCGCGCGCCGCCGCCAGCGGGTTGGCCCCGTACACGACCAGGTGCCCGGTGTCGGTGACGCCCACCGCCTCCAGCGCCGCGTCGATCTCAGCGGGCGTGCGCATCTCCGTGCCCACGTCGGGCTCGCCGTTCCAGGCGATGGCGTTCAGGTCGAGGAAGCGCGCGCCGGGAATGTGCGCCTGGGCGTACGCCGGACGCTGCGCGTCGACATGGAGGAGCACCACCGACGGGTCGCCCAGGCGTGCGGCGAGCCACCCGGTGGAGACCAGGATCCCCGGAGCTTCGCCTGCCGCCGCCGGGCCCGCAGGGAGCGGCTGCGCTCCGGCGGGAGCAGGCCGCGCGAACAGCGCGAGGGCGGCGGCGATGGGGAGCACGGCAGCGGTGAGCGCGGCGGCGGGAGACGGGATGCGCATGGCGTGTCGGGTGCGGGTGGGCGGTTCCGGAGCGTCGGCTCCGGTCCACCCAGTACGCCGGCTGTTCGGGGAGGGTCCCGAGGGCGGGCGCCTCCAGGGTCCTCCCCCATGGGTCATCCCCCACGTTGCGCCCGCGCTCACCCTGAGCGAGCCTTGCATCCACCCATGGACCGCCTCCACACCCTCCCCGCCGACGCGGACGACGGCGCCCCCGCCGGAGCCCCTCTCCCCGTCGCGGTGGTGGGCGCCGGCGCCGCCGGCCTGCTGGCGGCCCTCTTCGCCGCCCGCTCGGGCGCTCCCGTGGTCCTCCTGGAGCGCACCACCGACGGGGGCCGGAAGATCCTCATCAGCGGCGGCGGCCGCTGCAACATCCTCCCCTCGGTAGCGCAGCCCGCGCGCTACGTCACCGCGTCCTCGCCCAACACCCTGCGCAAGATCCTGCTCTCCTGGCCGCTGGCCGAGCAGCGCGCGTTCTTCGAGGCCGAGCTGGGAATGCCCCTGGTGCGCGAGGAGGAGACGGGCAAGCTCTTCCCGTCCTCGCAGCGCGCCCGCGACGTGCGCGACGCGCTGCTGGCGCGGACGCGTGAGGCGGGCGCCCGGGTCTGGCTGGGCGCCAAGGTGACCGGGCTCGCGCCCCTGCCGGCGGAGGGCCCGGACCGCCCCTCCTGGCTCGTCACCGTCGAGGGCGCGCCACCCCTCCGGGCCACGGCCGTCGTCGTGGCCACCGGCGGCCTCTCGGTCCCCGCCACCGGGAGCGAGGGGGGGGGCCTCGCCCTGGCCCGCACCCTGGGGCACGACGTCCACCCCACCTACCCGGCGCTCACGCCGCTCACCGCCCACCCCCACCCGCACGCGGCGCTGGCCGGCGTCTCCCTCACGGTCACGCTGCGCGCGCCCGGCACGAAGCCCCCCTTCGAGACCACCGACGGGTTCCTCGTGACCCACCGCGGGTGGAGCGGCCCCGCCGTCCTCGACGCATCCCACCTCGCCGTGCGCGGCCGCCCCGACGGGGCCCGGCAGGAGCTGCTCGTGCAGTGGACGCCCCGCGGCGCGGAGGCCTGGGACGCGGAGCTCGGGGCGGGAGGCCAGGCCACCGCCCGGAGCGCCCTCACGCCCTGGCTCCCCCGCCGGCTCGCCGACCACCTGTGCGCCGAAGCCCGCGTGGACCCGGACACGCGCCTGGCCCAGTTGCGCCGTGAAGAGAGGCGCGCCCTGGTGGCCGCGCTCACCGCCTATCCCCTCCCCTGGACCGGCGACGAAGGGTACCGGAAGGCGGAGGTCACGGGCGGGGGCGTGGCGCTCTCGGAGGTGGATCCGCGCACGCTCGAGAGCCGCCGCACGCCTGGGCTCTTCTTCTGCGGCGAGGTGCTGGACGCGTTCGGCCCCATCGGAGGGCACAACTTCCTGTGGGCCTGGTCCACCGGGCGCGCGGCGGGGCTGGGAGCGGCGGCGCGCGCCGCGAGCTGAGCTCCGCGCCCCGGAACAGGAGCCGCCCCGGGTCCTGGG
>JBFYZE010000146.1:0-5139 GCA_041309665.1 Gemmatimonadales bacterium
TCCAGCTGCATGCGGCGAGCGCGGATCTCTCCGTCGATCCTGGCCGTCGCCTGGAGCTCGAGGCGCGATTCAGCGGACACCGTTCCTACCACCGTCCCTGAGATCACGGCATCCTGGGTGAGGATGTCGCCCTTGACCTTGCCGTCCTTCCCCACGACCACGGCCTTCCCGGCCTTCACGGAACCCTCCACGACGCCCTCGATGCGTATGGTGCCGTCGGTCTCGCAGTCGCCGGTGAGCTTCATGCCGGGGCCGATGATGGAGATCACCGACTCCATCGGGGCCCCGTTTCCTGCCCGGTCACGTGCCATGGTGCCTCGTGTGTTGTGTCAGGGTTGGTGAACCAGCGCGAGCGGATCCACCGCCTCCCCGTTCAGGAGGATCTCGAAGTGCAGGTGGGGGGCGGTAGAGCGCCCCGTGGAGCCCGAAAGGGCGATGACCTCGTTGCGGCGCACCCGCTGGCCTCTGGACACGAGGGTCAGGGAGGCATGGCCGTAGAGGCTCGTGTACCCCTCGCCGTGGTCCAGGACGACGAACAGGCCGTAGACCGGGTCTTCGCCCACATCCACCACGGTGCCCGCTCCGGACGCTCGGACGTATGAGTCGGTGGGGACGGCAATGTCCACCCCCGGGTGGTCTCCCGCGTCCAGGAGCCCCTGGGTGACGAACCCACGCTCCGTCAGGGGCCAGCTACTGGGGATGGAGGCGCTGGCGGTGTTCCTGGGGAGCGGGGCACGGCGTCCCTCGCTCACAGGGGGGAGCCACAGGTCGGAGGGTGTGTCGGGGGCGGAGAGGCCGAACAAATCCCGAACCTTTCCATATTGGGTCTCGATGGATTCCAGTTGCCGGGCCAGCTCCTGGATGCGGTCCCGCTCGGCCTCGAGGGCACGCACCTGTTCTTCCAATTGCGTGGCATGGGCCGCGCGGGCCGCCAGGTACCACCAACTCCCGGCCACGAGCGTGAGGGCAAGGGCCACCAGGGCGGCGACGCCCGCGAGCATCCGGAGCATCGCGTAGGAAAGCCTGTAGTTGTGGCTCTCCTGGCCCCGGTCGGGGACCAGCATGACCGTGAGGTACCTCCGGGACGAGGAATCACCCTTCATCCGACCACCTCGCCGGCTTCACGACCCGTCACGAGCTCGAAGACCCGCTCGAAATCCTCCGGGCCGTGGAAGGTGATCTCGATCACCCCCTTCCCCTTCCGCCCCCGCTTGATCGCCACCCGGGTGGACAGGCACTCCTGCAAGGATTCCTCCAGGGCCCGCACCACCGGGTCAACCGGCCGCGAGCTCTTCCTGCTCTTCGGCGCGGAGCGCATCCCCTCCTGCCCGGCCTGGCGTTCCATCTCCCGGACGGACCATCCCTCCCGCACCGCCTTCCTCGCCAGCTCGCCGGCGCGCACGGTGTCCTCCACCGACAGGAGTGCCCGCGCGTGCCCCATGGAGAGCTCTCCGGCCTCGAGGAGCTTCCGCACGGAGGGCGGGAGGTTCAGGAGGCGGAGGAGGTTGGCCACCGTGGAGCGGTCCTTCCCGACGGCCCGGGCGATGTCCGCCTGAGACATCTTGAAGCGGTCCACCAGGGAGCGATATCCCTCGGCTTCCTCCAGTGGGTTCAGGGCCTCCCGCTGGAGGTTCTCCACCAAGGCCAGCACGAGGAGCGTCTCGTCCGAGGCGTCCCGGACCAGGACCGGCACATCCTCCCAGCCGAGCTTCACGATCGCCCTGAACCGCCGCTCCCCGGCCACCAGCTCGAACCGGTCGGTGGCGCCCGGCGCGGGACGGACTACAAGGGGCTGGAGGAGCCCGTTCTCCCGGATGCTCGCCGCCAGCTCGTCCAACTCCTGATCCGAGAAGGCACGCCGTGGCTGCAGTGGGTTGGGGACCACTGCCGTGAGCTTCACGCGCCGGATCTCGGCGTCCTCCGCCTGCGGTTCCAGGTACTGGCCGAGAAGGGCCCCTAGGCCCTTCCCCAGGCGGTCGCGACGCGTCATTCGGTCCCCGTCGCCGACGCTGGAGCGCCATCCCGCCGGGCCAGCACTTCCTTGGCGAGCGCCAGGTAGGCCTGCGCGCCCGGCGACGCGGCGTCGTACTGGACGATCGGCTGTCCGAACGACGGCGCCTCGGCGAGGCGGACGTTCCGGGGGATGGCGGTTCGGTACACCTTCCCGCCGAAGTACTCCCTGGCCTCGGCGGCGACCTGCCTGGAGAGGTTGAGCCGCCTGTCGTACATCGTCAGGAGCACCCCTTCGATGTCCAGGTGGGCGTTCAGGCCCCGCTGCACCAGGCGGACGTTGTTCAGGAGTTGGCTGAGCCCCTCCAGAGCGTAGAACTCGCACTGGATGGGGATGAGGACCGAGTCGGCCGCCGTCAGCGTGTTCAGCGTGAGGAGCCCAAGGGACGGGGGACAGTCCACGAGGATGTAGTCGTACCGGCCGCGGAGGGGCTCCAGCGCGCGCCGGAGAACCCGCTCCCGGTTGGGCGTCTGAACCAACTCGATCTCCGCCCCGACCAGATCCTGGGTGGAGGGGATGAGATCCAGGTGGTCGAAGTGGACGTGGCGCGTGACCGCCTCTTCCGCCGTGCGGTCTCCCGCAAGGACGTCGTAGATGTTGGGGAGGCTCTCCCGTTGCTCGAGCCCCAGCCCGCTCGTGGCGTTCCCCTGGGGATCGATGTCCACCACCAGCGTCCGCTTCTCGGCGACGGCCAGAGACGCGCCGAGGTTGATGGCGGTGGTGGTCTTGCCCACCCCGCCCTTCTGGTTGGCGATGGCGATGACTCTCGACATTGGCTCCCTGAGCCGGGCCCTGCGGTGCCGCACGCTGGAAGGGGTCGAATAATACCGTGGCCCAAAGGGCAGGTAAAGCGAATCTACCTTGACCCGCCGCGTCCGACGGTGGAATTTCCGGCCGCGGCGGGGAGGTTCGAGCCCACGCCCGGGAACAGCGCAAAGGGGGGTCGGGGTCATGAGAACGAGGATGGCGCGACGGCGGACGGGGTGGTTTGGAGCGATCCTGGTGGCTTCCGTCTTCGCCGGGTGCGGGTCGGAGAGCCTGGGTCCCGATGAGGCCGTCGCGCCTCTCGTGGGAACATGGGACGCCACGGGCCTGGTTCTCACCTCCGTGGCCAACCCCCAGGTGAAGGCGGACCTCATCGCCCTGGGCGCCTCGTTCCGGCTCAACATCCAGCCCTCGGGCCAGTACACGGCCATCCTCCTCTACGCCCAGCAGAGCTCCACGGAGATCGGGACCCTATCCGTCTCGGGGAACGCCATCACGATGAGGCGGGAGTTCCCCTCGCGATCCACCAGCGCCGCCGTGTTCGCTCTCGCGGGAGACAGGATGACGATGGACGGGGATTCCGAGTTCGACTTCAACCTGGACGGAACCCCGGAGCCGGCACTCGCCCACTTCGAGCTCGTCCGGCGCTAGGGGAGGTGTGTTTCACGTGGAACACACCGGATCAGGACGATCCGGCCCGGCCCCTGGCGCGCAGGCGGCGCACCTCGAGGAGGAGGTTCTGGAGGTCCGCGGGCGAGACGCCCGAGATCCGGCTTGCCTGGGCCAGAGTGGACGGCTGCACCCGGCTCAGCTTCTCCCGCGCCTCGTAGGAGAGCGTGAGGAAGGTCATATAAGGTAAGTTGTTGTCCAACAATAAGTTGGCGTGTCCCCTGACCCGCTCTGCGCGCTCCCGCTCCCGCGCGACGTACCCCTCGTACTTCAACTCCATCTCCACCGCAGCCACCTCGTCCTCCGCACCCTCCGCACCCCCCCCGCCGGCTTCCAGCAGCCGGGACGCTCTCACGCCAGGCCTCCGCACGAGATCTCCCGCGAGGGCAGGTCGGGCCAAAGGACCCTCCCCCGCCTCCTCCAGTGCCGGCCGCGCCGCCTCGGGGCTCAGGAACGTGCCCCCGAACCACTCCTTGACCCGGTCCTGCTCCCGCAGCCGCCTCTCCAGCTCCCGGCCCTGATCCGGGGTGAGCAGGCCACGGCGCAGCGCGATCGGGCCCAGTCGCCTGAGCGCGTTGTCCTGCCTCAGGAGCAGGCGGAACTCCGCCCGCGACGTGAACAGACGGTACGGCTCGTCGACGCCCCGCGCGACGAGGTCGTCCACGAGCACGCCGAGGTATGCCTCCTGCCTGCCCAACAGCAGCGGCGGTTCCCCCCGCACCTTGAGCGCAGCGTTGACGCCGGCCACGATGCCCTGCCCCGCAGCCTCCTCGTACCCCGTCGTCCCGTTCACCTGGCCGGCGAGGAACAATCCCCCCACGTGCTTCACCTCGAGCGTGTGCTGGAGCTGGTGGGGCGGGAAGTAGTCGTACTCGATGGCGTACCCCACCTTCGTCATGCGCACATCCGCCATGCCCGGGAGCGTCCGCAGGAAGGCGAGCTGCACGTCGGCGGGAAGCGAGGTGGACAGCCCGTTCACGTAGAGCTCGCTCGTCTCCAGGCCTTCGGGCTCCAGGATCACCTGGTGGCGTGCCGCGTGGGGGAAGCGCACCACCTTGTCCTCGATGGACGGGCAGTACCGCGGGCCCCGCCCCGAGATCTCCCCGCCGTAGAGCGCGCTCCGCTCCAGGTTCTCCCGGACGATCTTCTTCAGCTCGTCTCCCGCCCACGTGATCCAGCAGGGGCGCTGCTCCGGGATGACTTCTCGCGCATACGCTGCGAAGCGGTACTCCCCGAACTCGCCGTCCTGCCGCTGCAGGGCCGCGAGGTCCACCGTTCGGCCGTCCACGCGCGGCGGCGTGCCCGTCTTGAAGCGCGCCACCTCCAGGCCGATCCGTTCCAGCCCTTCCGCCAACTCCACCGCCGGAGCCTCTCCGGCTCGTCCCGCCCCAACTCCACCCTGGCCCCCGATGTGGATGCGTCCTCGCAGGAAGGTCCCCGCCGTCACCACCACGGCGCCGCCCTGGAATTCGAGCCCTCCGCGGGTGCGGACCCCCAGGACCCGACCTGCGTCCACGACCACGTCCACCACCGTCTCCTGGAAGAGGTCCAGGGAGGCGAGCTCCTCCAGCACCCTTCGCACCGCCACCGGGTAGAGGGCGCGGTCGCACTGTGCCCGCGGGCCCCACACCGCCGGTCCCTTGGAGCGATTCAGCATCCTGAAGTGGATCCGCGAGGCGTCGGCGGCCCGCGCC
>JBFYZE010000147.1:0-12344 GCA_041309665.1 Gemmatimonadales bacterium
GCCAGCTCCAGCGTGATCTGCCGGGGGGTCTCCAGCTTGATGTTCTCGTCCGACGCGGTGGTGCGCATGTTCGTGAGCTTCTTCTCCTTGCTCACGTTCACCTCCATGTCGTCGGTGCGCGCGTTCTCGCCCACGATCATCCCGCCGTAGATCGGGTCTCCCGGGCTCACGAACATGGTGGCCCGCTCCTGCAGGTTGAAGATCGCGAAGCCCACCGCCGCCCCCTCCCGGTCCGCCACGAGCACACCCCGGGAGCGGCCCCGGAGCGGACCGGCCCACGGGCCCCAGGAGTCGAACTGGTGGTGGAGGATCCCCTCGCCGCGCGTGTCGGTCATGAACTCGGAACGGTACCCGAAGAGCCCGCGCGCCGGAACGCGGAAGCGAAGGCGCGTCGTCCCCGACATGCCGTTGGGTTTCATCTCCACCATCTCGGCCCTGCGCGGCCCCATCTTCTCGATGACCGTTCCCACCAGGTTCGCCGGGACCTCGACGACCGCCTCCTCGTAGGGCTCCATGAGGACGCCGTCCTCCCGGTGGGTGATGACCCGCGGGCGCGACACCTGGAACTCGTAGCCCTCCCGCCGCATGGTCTCCATCAGGATACCAAGGTGCAGCTCGCCCCGTCCGCTCACCGTGAAGGTGTCGGGCTGCTCCGTGTCCTCCACCCGGAGCGCCACGTTCCGCTCCAGCTCCTTGTACAGCCGGTCCCGCACCTGGCGGGTGGTGACGTACTTCCCCGACTGCCCGGCGAAGGGGCTGTTGTTCACGGTGAAGTCCACCGACAGGGTGGGCTCCTCGACGGCGATCCCCCGGAGGCGCTCGCGGTACTGGGGATCGGTGATGGTCTTCCCGATCTCCACCCCCTCGAGACCCGCCACGGCGACGATGTCGCCGGCCTCGGCCTCCTCCACGTCCAGGCGCTCCAGCCCCAGGAAGGTGAAGAGCTTCATCACCTTCGAGGACTCGGCCTCCTCCTCGCCCACCATCCCGGGCTCACCGAGGTCGAGCATGGCCACCCGGTCGCCCACGCGCACCGTGCCGCGCTCGATCTTCCCGATCGCGATCCGCCCCACGTAGGACGAGTAGTCCAGCGTGGAGATGAGCATCTTGAACGGCCCGTCGGGATCCACCGTGGGCGCGGGGAAGCGGGTCAGGATGGTCTCGAAAAGCGGCGTGAGGTCTCCGCCGTGGGCGTCCGGGTCCCGCGACGCCCACCCCTCGCGCCCGGAGGCGTACAGGAAGGGCGCGTCGAGCTGCTCGTTGTTCGCCTCCAGGTCCATGAACAGCTCCAGGACCTCGTCGTGGACCTCGCGGGTCCGGGCGTCGGACCGGTCCACCTTGTTCACCACCACCAGGGGGTGGAGCCCCAGCTCCAGCGCCTTGCGCGTGACGAAGCGGGTCTGTGGCATGGGCCCCTCCGCCGCGTCCACGAGGAGCACCACGCCGTCCACCATGCGCAAGATGCGCTCCACCTCCCCGCCGAAGTCCGAGTGACCGGGGGTGTCCACGATGTTGATCTTCACCCCGTGCCAGTAGACTGCGGTGTTCTTGGCCAGGATGGTGATCCCCCGCTCGCGCTCCAGCGGGTTGGAGTCCATGACGCGCTTCTCCACGTCCTGGTTGGCGCGGAAGACCCCCGCCTGGCGGAACATCTGGTCCACCAGGGTGGTCTTGCCGTGGTCCACGTGGGCGATGATGGCGATGTTGCGGATGCTGCTCATGCGACGGAGTCCGGAACCCCCGACCGGCGGGGGCATGGAAGAAGGCGCTGCTGGTATAGCCTTTTAAGATATCAGGATCGTGTCGGCCGGAGCAGAGCCGACCCGGAATCCCGAGCGCGGGGCAGACCGCGACGCCCTCCCGGCCGCGCGGCGGCCGGGGCGGGCGAAGGCCGCAGGTGCGTCGGGCGTATGAAGCGTGTGACCTTCGACCACGAGGGATCGTGACCGCCGTCGCCCGGAGAAGCACCGACATCCTCAAGGCCCTCCGTCGCCTCGGCGGCAAGGCCACCGTGGGGGATGTGGTAGCCGCCACCGGGATCCCCGCCGCCGACGCCCGCTCCGGCCTGAAGGCCCTGCTGGAGAGCCGGCAGGGCCATCTGGCCGTGACCGAGCGCGGAGAGCTCCTCTACGAGTTCCACCCCCGCCTCATCGAGCGGGACCGGGACCCCCTCCTGGGACGCCTGAAGCGCGGCGCGTGGGAGATCTTCCGCAAGGGGTTCGAGGCCGGGATCGTGGTCATGCTGGTGGTCTACTTCGTCGTCTTCGTGGCGCTGGTGCTGGCGGCGATCTTCGCCCAGCAGCGGGGCGGCGGTCGGCGCGGAGGTGGATGGGGGGGTGGCCGGCACGGGGGCGGCGGCTTCGGGAACATCTGGCTCTGGTACTGGCTGATGGGCCGGGGCTGGTCCCCAGGCCGGCCCTACTACGGGCACCGGTGGGAGCGCACCCTGGGCCAGAAGGAGAAGGTGCCCTTCTACAAGAAGGTGTTCGCGTTCGTGTTCGGCCCCGACGAGCCCCGGGCCGATCCCCAGCAGAAGGACCGGGACGTCCTGGCGCTCATCCGGGCCCGCAGGGGCGTCCTCTCGAGCGCCGAGCTGGTGCAACACACGGCGCTCCGGCTCCCCGAAGCCGACGACGAGATGGGCCGGCTGGTGGCGGCGTACGGTGGCAAGCCGGTGGTGTCCCCGGACGGTGAGCTCGCGTTCGCGTTCCCCGAGCTGATGCTGAGCGCCCACGGACAGGTGCGCGAGCGCGAGCCCAAGCCCGCCTGGCAGCGCCTCGAGTACCCCCGGGAAGTCACCGGCAACGATGCCGGCGCCAACGCGCTGGTGGGCGCCATCAACGGGTTCAACCTGCTGGCGGCTGCGACGGCACCCTGGTTCATCTTCCCACGGCTCGGGATCGGCGGCATGGCCGCCTACTTCGGCCTGGTACTCGTCCCCGTGGCGTACAGCCTGACCTTCTTCGCCGTGCCCGCCCTCCGGTCCCTCTCAGTGCGCCGGGAGAACCGGAAGCGGGAGAAGCGCAACGTGCGCCGGGTGCTCCTCGGGCTCGTCTACGATCTGGCCCTCGACAAGGGCGCCGGCGTGCAGGTGGAGCCGGCCACGGCCCACGTGGCGCGCCGCCTCGAGGGCCGGAGCGTGTCGCCGCGGGACGTGGAGCAGGCGCTGCAGGAGCTGGCCGCCGAGTTCGACGCCGACGTCGAGCCGGACCCGGACGGGAACCTGATCTACCGATTCCCGAAGCTGCGGGCGCAGTTCACCGCCGCCGAGGCGGTGCGGCGCATGCTCGCCCTCGACGACAAGGCCCTGGGCGCCATCGTCTACGACACCGGCGACACCCCGGAGCAGGAGGACAGCCGCGACCTGGAGGCATTCGACCGGGCGTTGGCGGAGGCCCGGGATGCGAACCTGGGCAGGTACCTGCCCTCACCGGGGAAGGTCGGCTTCCAGGACGACTGGGAGCGGGTGGCCGGGGAGCGCGGGCGGAGCTGAACGCGGGGGGCACGACGATCCCCTACACCCCCTTGTGGGGATTCCCCCGCTTGACCCGCTCCCGTGACCGGCCGAAGCTAGGGTGCGTGGGGAGTAGCCCGCCGGAGCCGGCCCTCGGGCCGGACGGTGCGGCCGGTCGTCAACACGGGGTCCGAGCGGGCCCCCGGCCGGCTCGCGGCGAAAGGGCGAGACCACCGTGGATCCCCATTCCGCGGCGGCCCCGCCTCGAGTGCTGACGCCGCCCAGGTCCCCATGACCCACCTCAGCACGAACACCGACGCGAGTGGCTCGACCCCGAGCGCCTCGCCGGCTCCCGGGCGCCCCTGGCACTCCCTCCCCTGCGAGCAGGTCCTGGGCGAGCTGGGCTCGGCGCCCGGCGGCCTGGCCGGCGCCGAGGCGGGACGGCGCCTGGCGGAGGTGGGACCCAACGTCATCCAGCAGACCCGGGGCGAGAGCGTCCTGGAGATCCTGTGGCGCCAGGTCAGCTCGCCCATGATCTACGTGCTCATGGCGTCCGGCACGCTGGCGCTCTTCATGGGCAAGACCGTGGACGGCCTGGTCGTCCTCGGCGTGGTGGTGGTGAACGCCCTCATCGGGTTCGTCCAGGAGTACCGCGCCGGACGCGCCATCCGCGCCCTCATGGACATCGTCCCGCGCATGGCCACCGTCCTCCGGGACGGCGTGCGCACCAGCCTCCCCGCGGCGGAGCTGGTCCCGGGCGACGTGGTCGTCCTCGAGCCCGGCGACAAGGTCCCCGCCGACCTGCGCCTCCTCACCATGCGCTCGCTCCGCACCGACGAGGCCATGCTCACCGGCGAGTCCGTCCCCGTTTCCAAGGCCGTGGCCACCGCCCTCGAGGAGACCGTTCTGGCCGACCGGCGCAACCTGGCCTTCGGCGGGACGCTGGTGGTCTCGGGCTCGGGCGTCGGCGTCGTCATCGCCACCGGCGCGCGCACCGAGCTTGGCCGCATCTCGGAGCTGCTGCAGGAGGCCGACAACCTGGAGACCCCGCTGGTGCGCCAGTTGGGCGCCGTGGGGAAGTGGCTCGCCGTGGGAATCGTCACGGTGGCGGCCATCCTGATGGTGGTGGGCCTTTGGAGGGGCTACCCGCTGGTGGAGGCGCTCCTCGTGGCCGTCACCCTGGCCGTGGCCGCCATCCCCGAGGGGCTTCCCGCCATCGTCACCATCGCGCTGGCCATCGGCGTGCAGCGCATGGCCCGGCGCAACGCTGTGGTCCGGAGCCTGCCCGCAGCGGAGACGCTGGGCGCCACCACGGTCATCTGCTCGGACAAGACAGGGACGCTGACGCGGAACGAGATGACGGTGCAGGCCCTGCGCACCCCGGTGTGCGCATGGGAGGTGGAGGGGGTGGGCTACGCCCCCTCCGGGGCCTTGCGCCCGGCGGCCGGCGGGGATTGCGGCCCGGTCCAGGCAGAGCGGCGCGACGAGCTCCTGGCCGCGGGCGTCCTGGCCAGCGACGCGACGCTGGCGCAGGCGGGCGGGGACTGGAAGGTGGTGGGGGACCCCACCGAGGGTGCCCTGGTGGTGGCCGCCCGCAAGGCGGGGCTGGACCCGGCGGAGCTCAGAGCCGCCTGGCCCCGCCTGGACGCCATCCCGTTCGAGTCCGAGCGCCGCTTCATGGTGACGCTGCACGCCCGCCCCGACGGCGCCGCCACGTCCGCGTTCCTCAAGGGCGCCCCCGAGGCCGTGCTGGGTCGCTGCGTCCCTCAGGCCGGCGTCGAGCCGGCTCGCGTCCTGGGCTGGGTCGAGGAGTTGGCCCACAGAGGCATGCGGGTCCTCGCCATCGCCGCTCGCGACGGGGACGCCGGTGAGACCGCGCTGGACGAGGCCGAGCTTCACGGGTTCCGCCTCCTGGGCCTGGCCGGGATGATCGACCCGCCCCGCCCCGAGGCCATCGCCGCCATCCGGCGCTGCCACGAAGCAGGGATCGTGGTGAAGATGATCACCGGCGACCACCGGGCCACGGCGGTGGCCGTGGCGCGGCAGCTCAACCTGGTGGGGGAGGGCACCCAAGGCGTGAACGGGGTCGACCTGGAGCGCCTGGACCAGGCCGCCCTCGCCGAGGTGGCCGACCGGGAGAACGTCTTCGCCCGCGTCGCGCCCGAGCACAAGCTGGCGCTGGTGCGCGCGCTCCAGGGACGGGGGCACGTGGTGGCCATGACCGGTGACGGCGTGAACGACTCGCCCGCCCTCAAGCAGGCGGACATCGGCGTGGCCATGGGGATCACGGGGACGGAGGCCTCCAAGGAGGCCTCGGACATCGTCCTCGCCGACGACAACTTCGCCACCATCGCCGCGGCGGTGGAGGAGGGCCGGCGGGTCTACGACAACCTGCTGAAGTCGCTGGCCTTCGTGCTCCCCACGAACCTGGGCCTGGCTCTCATCCTCCTGGCTGCGGTCACCTCGTTCCCCATCGTCGGCGGGTTCCCCGTCCTGCCCATGACCCCCACCCAGACCCTCTGGATCAACCTGGTGGCGGCGGTGGCCCTCGCCCTCCCCCTGGCCTTCGAGGCCATGGAGCCGGACGTGATGCGGCGCCCCCCGCGCCTCCCGTCCAAGCCCCTCCTTGGGGGCTTCGTCCTCTTCCGCACGGTGCTGGTGGCGGTGCTCATGACGGCGGGGGCGGTGGGGCTCTTCCTCTACGAATACGGGCACGAGACGGCGGCTGGCGTGCCGGCCGGGGTCGCGCTCAGGGAGGCACAGACCATGGCCGTGACCACGGTGGTCCTGTTCCAGATCTTCTACCTGCTCAACTGCCGCTCCCTGCGCGACTCCATCCTCCGGATCGGGCTGTTCACGAACCCCTACGTCTACGTGGGGATCGCCGTCCTGCTCCTCCTGCAGCTCGCGTTCGTGTACACGCCGTTCATGAACGCCGTGTTCGGCACCTCGCCGCTGAACGCGGACGCGCTGGCCAAGTCGCTCCTGGTCTCCCTCACCGTACTTCCCGTGATCACCCTGGAGAAGGCGCTCCTGCGCCGGAGGGAGCGGAAGGCGGATCTGGAGGCGGGCCGGAACGGCCGCGGGTGAGGTAGCCGACCGCTACCCTGCGCGTGCCCGGGTCGGGCGCTAGGTTGGACAGCGACGCGAACGGTAGCCGGGGCGCGCGTTCTGCGAGGAGCGGGGCTTCCCGGCTTCCGGCATGCGGCCACAAGATTCCGGCCACCACCCGAGCCTCAACGGAGATTGCAAGCCGCTCCATGTCTTGGTGGACCCTGCGGAAGCTGAGCTCGGCGGACCCATCCGAGCGGCTCGAGGCGGTGCGCGGCCTCGGCGGAGACCTGACTCCCGCCAAGATCGCCGCGCTGGAGAACTGCCTCGGCGACGGGTACTTCCTGGTCCAGCTGGCCGCCCTCGACCGGCTTTGGAGCGGGAGGCGGTTGCGCCCTGAGCTGGCGAGACAGCTCCTCGCCGACTCGACGGATGAGGTCCGCCTGCGCGCCCTGTCGGTGGTGACGGAACTCCGGGACCCCGGCGCGGTCGGCGCTCTGCTGGCCCTGGTGGTGTCGGTCGCGGACGACACCCGGAACCGCCCCGAAGACGTCGCGCTCAAGGATGGAGCCCTGCGTGCGCTCGACGCGATCCAGCCGGGGTGGCGCGAGGGAGCGGACGGCGCGCGACTCATGGAGGCCCTCTGGGCAAAGTTCGACTCCCGCCAGAACACCGAAGTCCTCAAGATGATCTCACGCGTGCGGCCGGACTGGACGACGCTCCCTGGGGCCGCCGGTGCCGTCCGTGCGTTGGCGGCGGTCGTGGGTGATGGCGCAACTGCGACCAGCTGGGAGCGGGGCGCCTTGCGGAGCCTCGCGCGAGCCCTTCCCCACGAGGTGATCGGCGCGCTCGCGGACGACGACTGGCGAGTTCGGGGAGGGGTGCTGGCGGTGCTCAAGGGCGAGTGCCACGCCGCGCAGGCCGGTGCGCTGGTGGCCGCGCTCGGCAGGCCGAGGTCGGCGCAGGCCGCCTTCGGCCTGCTGCGGAGGCTGCTGACGCTGTCGGCCCGACCGATCGAGCCCGAACACCTGCGTGCGATCACTTCCCTCGGTCCGCTGCAGGCGCTGACCTTCGCGGACGAGGAGGATCACCAGTGGGATCAAGGCAAGATCGGCGAGCGGGAGACGCCGATCACCCTGGACCCCGCCCCGCTGCGCGAGCTGGCGGCCGCAGCCCTCGCCGGCACCGCAGGGTCGCCGAGTCCGCCGACGGACCGGACCTCCTGAAGCGTCTCCCGGCGCCCCGTCCCTTGCCCGGACCGCATGCGCCCCGCACCATTGGCGGCCAACCTGCCGCCCCCGGAGGTGCCGTGCGGCCTCGCCCTGCTGAGGACCCCTCCCCGACCCGCTCCCCGGCGCAGCCGGCGTCCGCGCTGGCCGTGCTGGCGCTCATGGCGCTGGCTCCGGCCGGCGCCTGGGCCCAGGCCGCGGCCCAGGGTTCGCCCACCCCGGGCGCGAACGGGGTCCGGTTCCCCATGGACGTGGAGTCTGCGCCCCGCCCGGAGGCGCGGGCCACCCGGACCGCGGCGCGCATCGTCATCGACGGCATCCCCGACGAGCCCGCCTGGCAGGAGGCGGAGCCCCTCACGGACTTCGTACAGAGCATGCCGGAGGTGGGCATGCCTGCCTCGGAAAGGACGGTGGTCCGGGTGATGTACGACGCCGAGCGCGTCTACATCTCGGCGGTGTGCTACGACTCGGACATGAGCGGGCTCACCGTCCCGAGCCTGGAGCAGGACTTCGAGACCCACGACTCGGACGTGCTCGGCATCACCCTCGACACGTACGTGGACCGCCGCAACGCGTTCATGTTCCTCATCAACCCGGGCGGCGCGATCAAGGACGTGCAGGCCTTCGACAACAGCCGGAACCTCAACATCCCGTGGGAAGGTGTGTTGGACTACGGCGTGGCCGTCCTGGACTCGGCCTGGACCGTGGAGGTGGCGATTCCGTTCACCACGCTGCGCTTCGCCGAGACGCCGGGCGAGCAGTCGTGGGGAGCCCAGTTCTCACGGCGCATCCGGCGCAAGAACGAGGACGCCTTCTGGGCGCCGCTGGCCCGCCGAGAGCTCCTGCACAAGATGTCCCGCGCGGGCACGCTCCACGGCTTCCAGGACCTGAAGGGCGGCCGCAACATCTCGGTGAAGCCGTACCTCACGGCGTCGGACGCGTCGAAGTCCCTCACGACCTCGGGCGCCGGTGACTCGGGCTTCGACGGGGGCTTCGACGTGAAGTGGGGCGTGACGCCACGCCTCACCGCCGACGCCACGTTCCGCACCGACTTCTCCCAGGTGGAGGTGGACCAGGAGCGGGTGAACCTGACCCGCTTCTCCCTCTTCTTCCCCGAGAAGCGGGACTTTTTCCTGGAGAACGCGGGCACCTTCACCTTCGGGGACGTCACCGAGCGCAACGTGCGCATGGGCTCGTCTCTCTCCGACTTCACGCTGTTCCACTCCCGGCGCATCGGCCTGGATGCGGCGGGACACCCCCTCCCCATCCTGGGCGGGGGCCGCCTCACCGGGCAGGCGGGTGGGTGGAACCTCGGGCTCCTGGAGATGCAGACGCGCTCGAGCCCCGCGCACGCGGCGGAGAACTTCGCCGTGGCGCGCGTCCGCCGGAACGTCCTGGGCGAGTCGGACGTGGGCGCCGTCTTCATCAACCGGCAGGCCACCGACGGCTCCGGCGCGTTCAACCGGAGCTTCGGCGTGGACGCGAACCTGCACTTCATGGGCAAGCTGTTCGTCAACACCTACCTGGCGGGAACCGACGGGAGCGAGGCCGCCTCCGGCGACGCCTGGGCCGGGAGGATGTCGGCGGCGTGGCGCGATCGTCTCTGGGACGCGTCCGGGTTCGTGAAGCAGGTGGGGGAGGGCTTCGATCCCGGGGTGGGCTTCGTGCGCCGCACCGGGATCCGGGAGACGTACGCGACGGTGGGAGCGCACCCGGCGCCGGCGCTGCCCACGGTCCAGGAGCTGAACCCCTACGGCGAGGTCTCCCGGATCACGGATCCCTCCGGGGCGCTCCTGAACCGGGACGTGACCGCGGGGCTCGAAGTGGAGTTCCGGGACGGAGGCACGCTCTCGGCCTCGTACACGGACCGGTTCGAGCGGCTGGACGAGGACTTCCGGGTGCGGCCCGGCGCCGTGGTGGGCGCGGGTGACTACGGGTTCCACGAGGCCGCGGTCTCGTACAAGTCCAGCGCCGGGCGACCCTTCTCGGGCAGCGTGAGCATGACGTCGGGCGGATTCTACGACGGCGACCGCAACTCGGTGGGACTGGGCGCGCTGTGGCGCCCCAGCCGCCACCTGGGTCTCGATCTCTTCGTGGACCGGAACGAGATCACGCTCACCGACGCCTCGTTCACCGCGGACGTGTACGGCGCACGCATCAACTGGGCGCTCTCCACACGCTTCTTCACCACGGCGTTCGTCCAGTACAACGCCGAAACCGACGAGGTGTTCAGCAACGTCCGCGTGAACTTCATCCACGCGCCGCTCTCCGACGTCTTCCTGGTCTACACCGAGCGCCGCGCCGCCGGGAGCGGCGACGTCATCGATCGCCTGGTGAGCTTCAAGGTCACGCATCTCGTGGGGTTCTGAGACCCTGCGTCCACCCCAACCCGACATCGTCATGCGCACTCGCCATATCCCCGTCCTCCTCGCCGCCGCCCTCGTCTTCTGCGCCGTCCCGGCCTCGGCCCAGGACGCCGACCCCCAGGTGGCAGGCCGGATCCGCGCCCTCGCCGCCAACGCCGCCGTCCAGGAGGCCTTCCGGCGCGTCGAGGCGCTGGACCCCTGGGGAATGGAGCGCCTCATCGAGCTCACCCAGATCCCGGCGCCTCCGTTCGGCGAGGGCCCGCGCGGCGTCCGCTACGCCCAGCTCCTCGGGGAGGCGGGGGCCGACTCGGTGTGGACCGACGAGGTGGGCAACGTCCTGGCCCTCCGGAAGGGACGCCGGGGAGAGCGCACCGTGGTCCTGGGGGGCCACCTCGACACGGTCTTCCCCGAGGGCACCGACGTCACCGTGCGCCAGGTGGGCGACACGCTTTTCGCGCCCGGCATCGGCGACGACACCCGGGGGCTCGTGATCGTGCTGGTGACGCTTCGGGCCATGGTGGAGGCCGGTGTCGAGACCGACGACGACCTCCTCTTCGTGGGCACCGTGGGCGAGGAGGGGCTCGGCGACCTGCGCGGGATCAAGCACCTCTTCCGCGAGGGCGCCGACCCCATCCACTCCTGGATCGAGGTGGACGGGGGCGGGATGGGCGGGATCGTGAGCATGGGACTCGGCTCCTACCGCTTCCGCGTCACGTTCAAGGGCCCGGGCGGCCACTCGTGGGGCGCCTTCGGGACGGCCAACCCGGCCCACGCCCTCGGGCGCGGCATCCTCCACTTCCAGGACGCCGCCGACACCCTCACCCGCTCGGGCCCCCGCACCAGCTACAACGTGGGCGTCATCGGGGGCGGCACCTCCATCAACTCCGTCCCCTTCGAGGCGTGGGCCGAGGTGGACATGCGCTCCGAGGGCGGGGCGGCCAGCCTGGATCGGCTGGAGGCGGCGCTCCGCTCGGCCATGGCCCGGGCCGTCGACGAGGAGAACGCCCTGAAGCGCCGCGGCGAGCCTCTCACCGTGGAGGTGGACCGGATCGGGATGCGCCCCTCGGGCGAGCTGGATCCGGGCACGCCTCTGGTGCAGCGCGCCATCGCCGCCAATGCGTTCTTCGGCACGGACGGGCGGCTGTCGCGCTCCTCCACCAACGCCAACATCCCCATCGCCCTGGGAGTGCCGGCGGTGACCATCGGCCGGGGCGGGGAGGGCGGCGAGAACCACTCCCCCACCGAGTGGTGGATCAACCGGGACGGCCATCTGGCCATCCAGAGGGCGCTCCTGCTGGTGGTCGCCGAGGCCGGGCTGGCGGCGCTGGTGCCTTAGGGCGGCTCCTCAGTCCCCGAGCACGTACGCGAAGACCAGGGGCGCCACGATGGCCGCGTCGGAGTTGATGTTGAAGCGCGGCGTCGTGGCGCCCTCCAGTTTGCCCCACGTGATCTTCTCGTTGGCCGGCGCCCCCGAGTAGCCGCCGTAGGAGGGCTGAGCGTCGGTGATCTGGGCGAAGTAGCCCCAGAAGGGCACGTCCATCTCCATGTCCTGGATCATGCAGGGCACCGCGCAGATGGCGAAGTCGCCGGCGATGCCGCCCCCGATCTGGAAGAACCCGATGGAGGGCCTCCCTTCGGCTCTGCCGTTGTTGGCGATGTACCACTCCATGAGCTGCTGGAACTGCTCGGTGCCCGTCTTCACGCACAGGTGGTGCTTCACGTTCCCCATCATCACGTTCGCCGCGAAGATGTTGCCCGTGGTGGAGTCCTCCCATCCCGGGGCGAAGACGGGGATCCCCATCTCCTTGGCCGCGAGCATCCACGAGTTGGCCGGATCGATCTGGTAGTGCTGCGCCAGCGTGGGGTCGTCAAGGACCTTGAAGAGGATCTCGGCCGGCGTGTGGCGCGCCCCGCTCTCGGCGGCGTCGCTCCAGATCCGCACCAGGCGCTTCTCCAGGTGGCGCATGACCGTCTCGGGGATGCACGTGTCGGTGACCCGGTTCATCCCCCGCTCGTAGAGCGCCACCTCGTCGGCCACGGAGAGCTCCCGCCACGACGGGATGATCTCGTACTCCTTGTTGGCCAGAAGGTTGAACACGTCCTCCTCCAGGTTGGCGCCCGTGCAGGAGATGGCGTGGACCTTCCCCGCCCGGATCATGCGGGCCAGGATGATCCCCAGCTCGCCCGTGGACATGGCCCCGGCCAGCGTCACGAGCATCTTCCCGCCCCTGGCCAGGTGGTCCT
>JBFYZE010000148.1:0-7818 GCA_041309665.1 Gemmatimonadales bacterium
CGCCGCCCCCCCCCGCTCCCGCTGGCACTCCGCCCCCGGCGGATCTACTCTCGGGGAAGGCCACATCCTTCCCTGGGCACACCATGACCGCCGCCACGCTCCCGCGCTCCCCGACGTACGCCATCGCCCTCGCCGTCCTCTGGCTGGCGCCGCCGCTCCCCGCCTCCGCCCAGACCACGCTCGCGGAGCTCGAGTACCGCGAAGGGCACCGCGAGGCGGCCATCGTGCGACGCTCGGAGCTCATGCGTCGCATGGAAGGTGGCGTGGCGGTGATCACCAGCGCCGACCGCTCCCAGCCCAACCTGTACGAGTTCTACACCCCCGACACCGAGAGCCACGACTTCATCTTCCTCACGGGGATCTACGACGCGGCACCTCCCGGCTCGGTGCTGGTGCTGAACCCGGGCGGCGGGACGTACCGCGAGATCCTCTACACCGACGTGGACCCGGCCGAGGCACGGAGCCTCTCGGGCATCGAGCACGTGTTCCCCCGGAGCCGCTTCCTCGAGGATCTGAGCAGCGCGCTCACCGACTTCCGCAACCTCCGCATCACGCAGCTCCGCTTCAAGCCGGTGCCGTCGGATCTGGCCCGGGGGTGGGGCGACCGGGACAAGATCCTGTACGTGAACTACCCGCGCGTCACCAACCTGAACGAGCCTGCGGGGCCGCGCCTGGCGTTCGTGGAGCGGCTCCGGGAGGCCACGTCGGAGCTGGACGTGCGCGACGCAGGCGACCTGCTGGACCGACAGCGCATGATCCTGGACGACTTCGCCCTGAAGAACGTGCGCCGCGCCGTGGAGATCACCGGGAAGGGGCTCGCGGAGGGGATGAAGGTGGCCCGCCCCGGCCTCACCACGCGCCAGGTCATGGAGACCGTGGACTACGTGTACCGGCTCCACGGAGCCGACCTGGGCTTCGACACCCACGTGGGCGTGGCCAGCGGCCTGAACGAGACCATCCGCTACGCCAGCACCCGGGAGGAGGCGGCGGCCCGGGGCGGCGACGCGCGCATCACCGAAGGCGTCCTCGTCCACTTCGACACCGGGGCACGCATCAACCACTACTCGGCGGACGTGCAGCGCACCGTGCCGGCGGGAGACCGGTTCACCGAGGAGCAGCGCAGGGTCTACGAGGTGGTGCTGAACGTGCAGAAGGCCGTCATCGCGGCGGTGCGCCCGGGCGTCACCTGGCAGGAGCTCCACGACCTGGCGATGCGCATGCTCGAGGACGCCGGCGGCTGGGACGAGAGCTACACCTACGGGATCGGGCACTACATCGGCATGGAGGTCCACGAGCACGGGGACTACCTCGAGCCGCTGGTGCCCGGGATGGCGCTGGCCATCGAGCAGGGGGCCATCGTGGACGGGACCCGGGTGGCGTTCGAGGACGACGTGCTGGTCACCGCGGACGGGCACGAGTGGCTCACGCGCTTCATCCCCATCGAACTCGCGGAGGTGGAGGCGCTGCGGAAGCAGCCGCCGCTGGTGCGGCCGCAGGAGCTGCTGAAGGGCCGCTAGGCGACAGGCGCTGTGGGGCGGCGGTGGCGGAAGAGGAGCCGCCCCGCCCGGCGCACCGCCCAGAAGAGGAACAAGACGATGGCGAGGAAGCCGAGGAGCGGCACCGCGATGGCGAGCGCCGCCATCCCCAGCGCGCCCACCGTCTCGGCGGTGCTGACCACGGGGTTGGCGATGCCGGCGGTGGCGAGCCCCGCCTTCGCCCGCACCAGCGCGGCCCCACCCTTGGTGAGGCCGGCGACCCCGCCGCCTGCGATGATGGCCACCGGCCAGAGCACGTAGGGCGGCACGTCGGTCATCACCGACGCCGACGCGACGACCCCCGCCGCCATCGCCGCGGGGCCCGCCAGGACATCGAGGGCGTGGTCGAGGCCGGGGATGTAGTAGGCCAGGGTTTCGACCACGGCGGCGGCGCCCAGGGTGACCAGCGCGGGCGTGGTCGCGAGCCACGCGAAGGCCTCGGTGACCGGGAGCAGGTCGGCGCGCGCGGCCATTCCCGCCAGCAGGAGAGGGAGGAACGCGCGCAGTCCGGTGGCCGCCGCGAGCCCGATCCCGAGGGCGATGCCGAGGAGCGCTTCCGCCGGGCCGTCCATCGATCCTGCCTTCGCCTCCCTTGCCGCGTGGGTAGTCCGAGGGGCACCATGGCGTGAACGTACCCGGCGCCGCCGGGGGGCGGCAACCAGAACAAAACCCTCGCCTGGGTTGTCCTCTCCCCGGGGCGAACGCCGTTCCAGCCCTCCAGCCCGCTCGACGGGCCAACCCATTCCAGGAGACGACCGTGCGCAACCTGAAGGCCTGCGGCTCGACGTGGGCGTGCTCGCTCGCTGCCCTCGCCGCCCTCGCCGCCGTCTCGCTGGCGATGCCGGGGCGTGCCTCGGCGCAGGCCAGCTCGTATCTCGACCACGAAGCGCTCACACGGGAGCTGCGCGCCATCACCCAGGGTTCGGATCTGGTCCGGATGCGCTCCCTCGCGAAGACGACGGGAGGACGTGACGTGTGGATGCTCGAGGTGGGCAACCCCGCCGGGGCGTCCCTGGAGGAGCGTCCCGCCGTGCTCGTGGTGGCGAACCTGGAGGGGGACCAGCTGGGGGGGAGCGCGCTGGCCCTCGAGGGCGTGCGCTGGCTGGTGCGCAACGCGTCGGAGGCCGCGGTGAGGAAGGCGCTGGACACGCAGGTGTTCTACGTCTTCCCCCGCCTCAACCCCGACGGGGCCGAGGCCATGTTCGCCCGGGTGAAGTGGGACCGTAGGACGAACGCCCGCCCCTTCGACGACGACAACGACGGGCGCACCGACGAGGACGGGCCGGAGGACCTGAACGGGGACGGCTACGTGACAGTCATGCGCGTGAAGGACCCCGCGGGCGAGTACCTGCCGGACCCCGCCGACCCGCGGGTGATGAAACGCGCCGACGCCTCCAAGGGTGAGGCGGGCGCCTACAAGCTGTACCTCGAGGGGACGGACGAGGACGGCGACGGCTTCATCAACGAGGACGGGCCCGGGGGCGTGGACCTGAACCGCAATTTCCAGCACGAGTACCCCTACTGGCAGCGCGACGCGGGCCCCTACATGGTGAGCGAGGCGGAGAGCCGCGCGCTCATGGACTTCGTCCTGGCCCACAGGAACGTGGCCGCCATCGTCACGTTCGGTGGGAGCGACAACCTGGTGACGCCTCCCGACGCCCGCGGCGCCCTGGCCGCGGCCAAGATCCTGGATCTCCCCGCGTTCGCCGCGGCGTCCAACGAGGGCGTGTTCGAGCAAGGCGTGTTCACGCCGGCTGCGCCCCAGGGCTTCCGCGGGGGCGGCGGAGGGCGCGGGGGCACGGGAGGGTTCCTCCGGGGCGCGCTCCCCGGCGCCAACAACAACCCTGGCTCGGGCCAGCGCCCGGCGACGGCGGTGGCGTCGGAGGATCAGCCCTATTTCAAGGCGGTCTCCGACGCGTACAAGCGGATCACCGGGATCCAGAGCGTACCGCTGCACCGCACGCCCCAGGGCGCGTTCTTCCAGTTCGGTTACTTCCAGTACGGCGTCCCGTCGTTCAGCACCCCGGGGTGGGGGCTTGCGGCGGCGGAGGCGGAGGAATCGCCGGAGCGGGCAGGAACGCCGGAGCGGAGGCGCCCGGCCGAGACGACCGGTGGCGCCGACGCCCAGAATCTGAAGGCATTGGAAGCGTTGGGTGTCCAGGCCTTCGCCGACTGGGAGGCCTTCCGGCATCCCACGCTGGGCGACGTGGAGATCGGCGGCTTCCTCCCCTACGCCACCACCAACCCCCCCGCGGCCCAGCTCCCCGACTTGGGGGAGAAGCACGCCCGCTTCCTGGTGGAGCTGGCGGGGATGCTCCCCCGGGTTCGCATCGCCGAGGCGAAGGCGACGGCCAATGGCGGCGGGGTGTTCACCGTCGAGGTCGCGGTGGAGAACACCGGGTTCCTCCCCACGTCCACGCAGCACGGGGCGACGTCGGGCGCGGTGAGCCCGGTCCAGGTGCAGATCCAGGTGGATCCGTCCGACATCCTGACGGGCGCCGACAAGACGGCGACGGTGGCGAAGCTGGACGGCTCGGGGGCGCGCGAGCGCTGGACCTGGGTCATCCGCGGACGCCAGGGAGAGCGGCTGGAGATCAAGCTCTACTCCCAGAAGGCCGGAACCGACGTCGCCACGTTGACCCTCAGGTGAGGAGGTCCATCATGAGAACCGCACGCATCCTGGCGGCGTCCTCGCTGGCCGCCCTCGCCTTCCTGGCGCTCCCGCTCACGGGCGGCGCCGACGCGTTCGCGCAGGCCACGCGGGGCTCCGACCCGCCCCACGAGCTCGACCTGACCTGGGACCGCTGGCTGGACCACGCCGAGCTGGGCGAGCGCATGCAGCTCATGGCCCGGACCTGGCCGAAGTTCCTGAAGCTCTCCTCCATGGGGAAGAGCTACGGAGGCCGCGACCTCTGGGTCATGACCATCAACAACCCGGACACGGGCCCCGAGGCGGCCAAGGCCGCCATGTTCATCGAAGCCAACGTGCACGGGAACGAGATCCAGGGTGGGGAGATCTCCCTCTACACCATCTGGTATCTCATGGAGAACTACGACCGGAACCCCGAGGTCCAACGACTGGTGGACGAGCGGGTGTTCTACATCGCCCCCAGCGTGAACCCCGACGGCCGCGACTTCTTCATGCACGGCGCGGGGGCCGGCGCCCGCACCGGCCACGTCCCCGTGGACGAGGACGGCGACGGGCTCTTCGACGAGGACGGGCCCGACGACCTGAACGGGAACGGCGTCATCGAGCAGATCCGCAAGTACACCCCGGGCGAGGGCACGCACCGCGCCAACCCCAGCGATCCGCGCATCATGGAGGCGGTGGCGCCCTGGGAGAAGGGTGACTGGACGCTCCTGGGCCAGGAAGGGCTCGACAACGACGGCGACGGGCGGGTCAACGAGGACGGGCCGGGCGGCTACGACCCGAACCGGAACTACGCCGCCGACTGGCAGCCCGAGTACATCCAGGGCGGCTCCATGGACTACCCGTTCCAGCTTCCCGAGTCCCGCGCCACCGAGGACTTCCTGGCGTCCCGCCCGAACGTCGCCGGAGCCCAGTCGTACCACAACAACGGGGGCATGATCCTGCGCGGGCCGGGCGCGGCCTGGTATGGCGACTACCCTGCGTCGGACGTCACCGTGTACAACGAGCTCGGCGAGAACGGCGAGCGCATCCTGCCCTGGTACGAGTACTACATCATCTGGCAGGGGCTCTACACCGTGCACGGCGGCGGGATCGACTGGTTCAGCGACGGCCACGGAGCCATCACGTTCTCCAACGAGTTGTGGAACGGCGGCCAGTACTTCCAGAGCCCGGCCCTCACGCAGCAGCAGGGGAGGGCCAACTCCCCCATCGCCGGCCAGCGGTCGCAGTTCTTCTTCGACGACTTCGTGGAGTTCGGCGCCCACTACCGCGAGTGGACCAAGTTCGACCATCCCCTCTACGGGGAGGTGGAGCTGGGCGGCTGGGACAAGCTCTCCAACCGGATCAACCCCCGCTTCATGAGCATGGAGCTCTTCCACCGCAACATGGCGTTCACGCTCTACCACGCCGACCAGATGCCTCTGGTGAAGATGGGCGACACCCGCGTGGAGAGCCTGGGCGGCGGGATGTACCGCGTGCAGGTGGACATCAAGAACGAGCGCCTCATTCCCACCATCACCGCCCGGGCGCTCAATCACCGCGTGGTGCGCCCGGACCTCCTCACGGTGGAGGGCGGCGTGGAGATCGTGGCCGCCGGGTGGGTGCAGGACCGCAATCGTCCGGGGCGTACCCAGCACATCGACCAGAAGGAGCTGAAGCGGGTCCTGGTGCGGAGCGGCCTCCCCGGACGGACCACCAGGACCGTGGAGTACCTGGTGCGGGGGAGCGGCGACATGAAGGTCACCTACGCCTCGGTGAAGGGCGGCACCGCGCAGACGACGGTGCGGGTGCGGTAGGGACGGCGGGCGCGGTGGGGGAGCGATCCCCCACCGCTTCCGCTCGGGTGCCCGGGGGCGGGCGCCTAGCTGCGGACCGCGGTGACGCTCCAGCTCACCGGGTTGGCGCCGCGGTGGCTGCGGTGGCTCGGCTTCGGGATCATCTCGAAGTGCCGGACGGACGCGTCGAATCCGAACCGCTCGAGGCAGCGGAGGATGCTGGTGACCTCGTCGTCGCTCCCGGTGTGCAGGAGGATCTCCTGCCGCAGGCCCGGATCCGTGAGATCGGAGCAACGCGAGCGGGCGACGGTGAAGGGCTCGGACATGGCGGGCTTCCCTGCGGACGGGCCGCGGGTGGCGAGGAGGGTATGAGAGAACATAGCGGCAATGGCCGCCGGGCGTGCCGCGTGGCCTCGGCGGCTCCCTCTGCGCCCGGCGCGGTCAGCCCGCCAGGCTTCGCGCCATCGTGAGGCCGAAGAGGCTGATGAGCAGGAGGCTGACGCCCCCCACCACCAGCGCGGCGAAGAGCCCCAGCACGAAGGGCTTCCCACCGATCTTGCGGATCCCCGAGAACATGGACGTGAGCCCCACGGCGGACATGGCCACGAGGAGGAAGCGCTCGGCTCCGGTCTGCAGGAAGGCCACCGCGGCGCGCCACTGATCCGCGTCCAGGATGCCCAACGGTCGCTCGCCCGCGTCGCCCAGGGTGCGCAGCGCCGACATGAGCGCGAACCCGACGATGAACCAGGGGACCAGGGAGAGGAGGCGCCTTCCCGCGGGGGCGTCGGCGGCGGCCCGGGTCCCGTAGAGGACGCCCACCAGCGGGATGAGCGCGACCATGCTGAGGTTCCGCACCAGCTTGGTGACGGTGGCCACGTCCAGCGCTTCCGGCGCGGCGTACTGTGCCTGGTACATCATTCCTGCGCCCGCCACCTGAGCCGTCTCGTGGATGGATGTGCCCAGGAACAGGCCCGCCAGCGCCGGCTCGTCGCCGAACAGGAAGTGGCCCAGGATGGGGTACGCGAACATGGCCACCATCCCGAAGACCGTGACGCAGGCCACCGCGTAGCTCACCTCGGCCTCGTCCGCGTCGATGACCGGCGCCGTGGCCACGATGGCCGTGGCGCCGCAGATGCTGGTGCCGACCGCGATGAGCCCGGTGAGCTGGCGGGAGAGCCCCATGCGACGTCCCAGGAAGCCCACGGTGAAGAGCCCCACCGCGATGGCGACGGCGACGAAGGGGAGGGCCAGGAGCGCGCTCGCTCCGGCGCTCACCAGGCTCAGGCGGATCCCCAGGAGCATGATCCCGACGCGGAGCACGGTGACGGCGCAGAAGCGCACCCCCACGATCACGGTCTTCGGGAGCGGGAGCGTGTTGCCCAGCACGATCCCGATGACGATCCCCATCATGATGGCGCTGATGGGGCTCTTCTCGAACCCGAGGAGCGTCACGCCGATGAAGTCGGCGGCGTATCCGGCAGCCCAGGCGACCGCGACGGTGATGGCGACGCCGGCCCACCAGGGCGCGGAGCGGAGGTCACGGACGAGGCTCATGGCAGCCGGAAGCTGCACCAGGTGGGCCCCGCGTCAAGCGCGGGGTCGCCCCCGGCCCGCGGTGGGGCGTATTGTGGGGGCGCATGCTCCCCTTCGCACTCCTGACGTTCTCCAGCGCGCTCCTGCTCTTCCTGGTGCAGCCGCTCATGGCGCGCGCGATCCTCCCCTGGTTCGGGGGGGCGTCGTCGGTCTGGACCACGTGCCTCCTGTTCTATCAGGCGGTCCTCTTCCTCGGGTACGCGTATGCGCACCTGGGGGCGCGCCTCGGCGTGCGCAGGCAGGCCGTCCTGCACGTGGCGCTGGT
>JBFYZE010000149.1:0-8233 GCA_041309665.1 Gemmatimonadales bacterium
CCCAGCCCCCGCCCTCCGGGTTCGCTCCGCCCGCCGTGGTCTCGACTTCAGTCATGCCGCTTGCCTAGAGAAGGGAGCCGTGACCCTCGACACGCGCCACGTGCGCCACGTCCTTGTCCCCTCGCCCCGAGAGGCAGATCAGAATGGGGCCGGCGCCCCGATACGCGCCACCGTCCCGGAGAACGTACGCCACCGCGTGCGCCGATTCCAGGGCAGGGATGATGCCTTCCAGGCGGGAGAGGCGGTGGAAGGCGGAAAGAGCTTCTTCGTCGGTGACGGAGGCGTAGACGGCTCGCCCCGTCTCCTTGAGATGTGCATGTTCGGGACCGACGCCCGGGTAGTCCAGGCCTGCGGATACGGAGTGGGCCGGAGCCACCTGCCCGTCGCCGTCCTGGAGAAGATAGCTCAGCGACCCGTGGAGGACACCAGGCCGCCCCACCGCCAGCGACGCCGCGTGCCGGCCCGTCTCGATTCCCTCCCCCGCGGCCTCCACCCCCACCAGGGCCACATGGGCGTCGGGGATGAACGCGTGGAAGATCCCCATGGCGTTGGAGCCCCCTCCCACGCACGCCACCACCGCCGCCGGGAGGCGCCCCGCAGCCTCCAGGAGCTGCGCGCGGGCCTCCCGGCCGATGACCGCCTGGAAGTCCCGCACCATGCGCGGGAACGGGTCGGGCCCCACGACCGAGCCGATGATGTAATGTGTGCCCTCCACGTTGGTCACCCAGTCCCGGATGGCCTCGTTCGTGGCGTCCTTCAGCGTCCGCGTCCCCGAGGCCACCGGGCGCACCTCCGCGCCCAGGAGCTCCATGCGGAAGACGTTGAGAGCCTGCCGTTCCACGTCCTCCTCGCCCATGTAGACCACGCACTCCAGGTCGAAGAGGGCGCACGCGGTGGCCGTGGCGACCCCGTGCTGGCCGGCCCCGGTCTCGGCGATGACGCGGCGCTTGCCCATGCGCCGCGCGAGGAGCACCTGGCCCCGGGTGTTGTTGATCTTGTGGGCGCCGGTGTGGTTCAGGTCCTCGCGCTTGAGGTAGATCTCCGGATGCCCCGCCGCCTGCTCCAGGCGCCTGGCCCGGTACAGAGGCGTGGGGCGTCCCACGAAGTCCCGGAGGAGCGTGTCCAGCTCCGCCAGGAATGCCGGGTCGGCGGTGGCGGCGGAAAGGGCCACCTCCACCTCGTCCAGGGCATGGACCAGCGTCTCGGGGACGTAGCGTCCCCCGAAGGACCCGAAGCGGCCTTGGACGGTCACGCGGAGACTCCTCTTCCATCAGGGTTCCCGGTCCGGTGCCCCGGGCCCCCTGCCCGTCGCGCCGCCCGTATGAAGCGGGCGACGAGCTCCGGGTCCTTCCGCCCGGCTTCCGACTCGACGCCCGAGCTCACATCTACCACGTGGGGAGCGAAGTGGTCCACCGAAGCGGCCACGCCGTCCGGCGTGAGCCCCCCGGCCAACACCACCCTGAGGGGGGCCGGGACCAGCTCCCGCAGGCACCCGAAGCGCTCCTGAGACAGGCGCGCACCCCCACCGCCCACCACGCCCTCCAGGCATCCCTCCACCAGGATCGCCTCCACCCAGAAGGCGTAGCGGTCCACGGCCCGGCGCACGTCGTCCGGCTCCCGGGCCCGCACCGACTTCCAGAGGCGCCAGCAACGCTCGGCGGCGAGCTCCGCCACCGCCTCGGGGGGCTCGGAGCCGTGGAGCTGGATCACCCCCGCGCCGGCGGACCCGGCGAGCTCCGCCGCCCGCGCCGGGCCCTCGTCCACGAGGACGGCCACCCTCACCGGCGCGAGGCCGCCCAGGAGCGCGCCTGCGTCCGCGCCGGCCACGCTCCGCCGGAAGCCCGGGGAAAGCACGACGCCCAGGTAGTCCGCACCCAGGGAGGCCGCACGCTCGGCGTCCTCCCTGCGCGTCAGACCGCAGATCTTGACCTCGGGGGATTCAGCCACGCGCCCTCCGCCCCCGCGTCACGCCCGTCAGCATGCCGACGGCGGCGCCCGGGTCGGGTGCGCGAAGGAGCGTCTCCCCCACCAGGATCGCGTCCACACCGGCACCGGCCAGCAGGACCACGTCGTCACGGGTGCGGATTCCGCTCTCGGAGACCACCGCCACCTGGGGGGGCACCGCCGCGAGGAGCCTGAGCGTGGTCTCCAGGTCGGTCGTGAAGGTGGCCAGGTCCCGGTTGTTGACCCCCAGGAGGGTGGCCCCGGCGCCGAGCGCGCGATCCACCTCCGCAGCGTCGTGGGCCTCCACCAGCGCCGCCATACCGAGCTCCCCCGCCAGCGCGTGGAGGGATCGCAGGAGGGCGTCGCCGAGGATGCGCACGATGAGGAGGACGGCGTCGGCGCCGGCCGCGCGCGCCTCCAGGACGTGGAGGGGATCGAGGGTGAAGTCCTTCCTGAGTACCGGGAGGTCCGTGGCGGCGCGCGCCGCCACCAGGTCGTCCAGGCCGCCCCCGAAGTACCGAAGGTCGGTGAGCACGCTCAGCGCCTTCGCCCCGGCGGTCTCGTAGGAGCGGGTCAGCGCCGCCGCGTCGAGCCCCGGCCGGATCTCGCCGGCCCCGGGGGAGCGGCGTTTGCACTCGGCGATGACCGAGACGTGGTCGCCGGAGCGGAGCGCCGCCTCCATGCCCCGGGGGGCCGGGGCGGCCAGCGCCGCCCGCTCCAGCTCCCGGCGGCGCGGACGGAGGGCGTCGAGCTCGTCCCGCTTCGTCTGCACGATGGAGGCCAGGATACCCGGGAGGGCTCGCGATCCTTGCGGTTCGGCCAACGTTCGGGTATCCTATTTTCGGTTGCTGTTCGGGTTCCTGCCACCGGAGGACGGTCCGATGCCCCTGACCAAGCGCCAGCGGGAGATCCTGGACTACATCGACGGGTTCATCGCCGATCAGGGCTACGCGCCGAGCTTCGAGGAGATCGCCGAGCACTTCGGGTATTCCTCGCTCGCCACCGTGCACGAGCACCTGAGCAATCTGGAGCGCAAGGGATACATCCGGAAGGCCTACAACGAGAGCCGGTCCATCGAGCTCGTAGAGCCCGGGCACGGGGCCCCCACGCTGGAGCTCCCGCTCCTGGGCGCGGTGGCCGCGGGCCTTCCCATCGAGGCCGTCCCCGACAACGGGACGGTGGCCGTGCCTCCGGACATGGTGCGGCGGCAGAAGGAGAACTACGTGCTCCGCGTGGAGGGGAACTCCATGATCGAGGAGCAGATCCGCGACGGCGACTACATCGTCGTGCAGGCCCAGCACAACGCAGAGGACGGGGAGATGGTGGTCGCGCTGGTGGGCGGCGACTCGGCCACGGTGAAGAAGCTCTACCGGGAGCCCGGCGGCCGCATCCGTCTCCAGCCTGCCAACCCGACCATGGAGCCGATCATCGTGGACGCACGGGAGGTGCGCATCCAGGGCGTGGTGGTCGGAGTGATCCGGAAGTACTAGGAACGTCAGCGCCGCAGCGTGGCGGCGCGGAGCCTCGCGAGGGCGTCCCGGGCCCGCCCGTCGTCCACGGCGGCAGCGGCTTGTGTCACGCCCTCGGCAAGCGTGGCGGCCCTCCCGGCCACGTAGATGGCTCCCGCGGCGTTCAGGAGGGTGGCCGTGCGCGCCGCTCCCGCCTCCCCACCCAGGACGGCCTCGATGGTGCGGGCGTTGTCGTCGGGCCCGCCCCCGGCCAACCCCGCCAGGGCGATCTCCTCGAGCCCCAGGTCGGCGGGCACGATCTCATAGCGGGTGACGCGGCCGTCGCGGAGCTCCGCCACCCGCGTGATGCCGGAAGGGCTGATCTCGTCCATCCCGGGCGCGCCGTGGACGACGAGCGCGCGCTCCTGCCCCAGCTCCGCGAGCGCACCCGCCACCAGGTCGAGGAGGCGGGGATCCGCCACCCCCATGACCTGCCGCCTGGCGCCCGCGGGGTTCGTGAGCGGCCCGAGGATGTTCATGACCGTGGTGATGCCCAGGCCCCGCCGCACCGGACCCACGTGGCGCATGGCCGGGTGGAGGAGGGGCGCGAACATGAACACGATCCCCTCGGCCGCCAGGATCTCGCCCATGCGCTCGGGGGGGAGGTCGATGCGCACCCCCAAGGCCTCGAGCACGTCCGCCGACCCACTCCGGGACGTGAAGGACCGGTTGCCGTGCTTGGCCAGGCGCACCCCCGCTCCCGCGGCCACGAGCGCGGCGGCGGTGGAGATGTTGAAGGTGGTGATCACTCCCCCTCCCGTGCCCGCCGTATCCACCAGGCTCGAGGGGTCCTCCGCCGGCACCGGGACCATGGCGTTGCGGAGCGCGCGCACGCCGCCGGCCACCTCCACCGGGTGCACCCCCTTGCCGCGGAAGCCGACGAGGAAGCCGGCCATCTGGATCTCCGAGGCCGACCCGGTCATGAACGCGGTGAAGACGTCCTCGGCCTCCACGGCGTCCAGGTCCGTGCCGTCGGCGACCTTCTCCAGGAGGCGGGTGAGGTCGACTTCCCTTTCCTCGGGCTCGGTTACGGTCACGACGCTGTCTCCACGGAGGGATGCGGGCGGCCTGAAATCCTAAGGGCGACGCGGTTTTTCGGTCAATGACATGCGTCGCTCCTTCGCTTGACACCGCCCCCCCCACCGGTAGCTTACCGCCCGTGGACACAGGGGCCCCGATCCGTCTCCAGCTCACCCTCCAGTACGACGGGTCGGGCTTCCACGGCTGGCAGTTCCAGCCGGACCAGCGCACGGTCCAGGGGGAGTTGGAGGCCGCCGTGTCCCGGCTCGCCGGCTTCCACCGGACCGTGGTGGGCTCCGGGCGCACCGACGCCGGCGTGCACGCCACCGGCCAGGTGGCCTCGGTGGACATGCCCCGGCGCTGGAGCCCGGAGGCGCTCCTGAGGGCCCTCAACGCCCTCCTCCCGCCCGACGTCTGGGTGCAGGAGGTGCACCCGGTCCGCAGCGACTTCCACCCCCGATACGACGCCCTCGCCCGCACCTATGTCTACCGGGTGGGGACCCGTCCCGACGCCCGCTCCCCCTTCCACCGCCCCTGGTGCTGGGCGCTGGGGCAGACCCTGGACGCCGCGGCTCTGGGCCGGGCCGCCGCCTGCCTCCCCGGCGAGCGCTCCTTTCTCGCCTTCGCCAAGGCGGGGCAACCCGAGCGTGGCGACCGGTGCCGGGTGGACCGGGCCGTGTGGGACGAGTGGGAATTGGGGCTCCGGTTCAGCATCACCGCGGACCGCTACCTGCACCACATGGTGCGCTATCTTGTGGGGACCATGGTGGAGGTGGCGAGGGGACGGCGCCCCGCGGAGGACATGGAAGCGCTCCTCCGTTCGGAGCCCGGCCTGGAGACGTCCCCACCGGCCCCGCCGGAAGGGCTCTTCCTGGCGAGAGTGGAGTATCCAGAGCACGTGCGCGTCCCCGAAGGCCCGCAGTACCAAGTCCCGCCCTCTGAAGCACGGAGCACGGCAGACCCATGAAGATCTTCCTGGACACCGCCGACCTCGGCGAGATCCGTCGCGCGGCCGAGGCGAACCTCATCGACGGCGTGACCACCAATCCCACGCTGGTGAGCCAGGTCGCCGGCGCGCGCGACCCCAAGGAGCTCTACCGGGAGATCTGCGAGGTGGTGGGCGGCCCGGTGAGCGCCGAGGTCATCGGCACCGACAAGGAGACGATGATCACGGAGGGGCGGAAGCTGGCCCGCATCCACGACCACATCGTGGTGAAGCTCCCCATCACCGAGGATGGGCTGAAGGCGTGCCGCGCCCTGGGGAGCGAGGGGATCCGCACCAACCTGACGCTGTGCTTCTCCGTGTCCCAGGCCCTCCTGGTCGCGAAGGCCGGCGCGACCTACGTGTCGCCCTTCGTGGGGCGCCTCGACGACATCTCCGGAGACGGGATGGCGGTCATCCTCCAGATCCGCCAGGTGTACGACAACTACGGGTACGACACCGAGATCCTGGCCGCGTCGCTGCGTCACCCCGTGCACGTGGTGGAGTCCATGCTCCAGGGCGCCGACGCCGCCACCATGCCTCCGAAGGTCCTGTGGCAGCTCACGCGGCACCCGCTCACGGACAACGGCCTCGCCGCCTTCCTGAAGGACTGGGAGAAGCTCGGCACCACTCTGTGAGGTCGGGACGCGAGCCGAGAGAGAAGAGACGAGCCCGAGCACGAACATGACGCGGTCCTCGACACGGTTGATCGCCTTCCTGACCGCCGGCGCGCTGTCGGCGTGCACGTCCCAGGGCGCCTCGGTGGCCGGCGCCGCAGAGGCCGACGCCGACGCGCCGGGTCCCCTGGCCAGCCTCGCCCAGGTCCCTCCCGCGAATGAGCCCACTCCCGGCCGGCAGTCCGCCCAGGTGGACGCCTCCCGCAGGACGGCCATCGTCCAGGCCGCCGCCCAGGTCGCCCCGGCGGTGGTGAACGTGAGCGTGATCGGTCGCGAGCAGGCACGCCCCGAGAGCCTCTGGGAGAGCTTCTTCATGCCGCCCGGCACGCAGCGGCGCGCCATGGGCTTCGGCTCCGGCGTCATCGTGCGCGCCGACGGCGTCATCCTCACCAACGACCACGTGGTGCGGAACGCCGAGCAGATCATGGTCACCCTCCCCGATGGGCGTGACTTCGAAGCCCAGTTGGTGGGCACGGACCAGGTGGCGGACATCGCCGTGCTGCGCATCCGCGGCACCGACCTGCCGGTGGCGCCGGTGGGGACCGCCGAGGGGCTCCTCATCGGCGAGTGGGCCGTCGCCATCGGCAACCCTTTCGCGAACTACTTCGCCGACGCCGAGCCCACGGTCACCGCCGGGGTGGTGTCGGCGGTGGGGCGCAACATCGTGCCCTCGTCCGAGGAGGACGGGTTCTACCTGGGGATGATCCAGACCGACGCCTCCATCAACCCGGGGAATTCCGGCGGACCCCTCGTGAACGCCACGGGGCAGGTCATCGGCATCAACGCCTCCATCTTCTCGAGGAGCGGTGGGAGCGAGGGCACGGGCTTCGCCATCCCCATCGATCGCGCGCTGCGCATCGCCGACGACCTCCTCGCCCACGGCGAGGTGCGCCGCGCGTGGCTGGGCGTGGACGTGGAGCCGGTTGAGGCCGACGCCTGGGGGCGCACGCGCGGCGTCCGGGTGTCCCGCGTCGCTCCGGGCTCCCCGGGCGACCAGTCGGCCATGGAGGTGGGAGACCGCCTCCTCGCCGCCAACGGACGCACGCTGAACACGCCCCTGGACTTCGAGGCGGTGATGCTGGACCTCCGTGCCGGCGACGCCATGGAACTCTCCCTGGAAGGGCAGCCGCGCCCGGTTCGCATGCGCGCCGCCGCGCTCCCTTCCGTCACCGCCGAGAGGGTCACGGTGCTCCGGGACATGCAGCTCATCACGGTGACGCCGCAGGTGCGCGCCGAGCGCGGGATCACGAGCGAGGACGGTGCCCTCATCGCCAGCATCTCCGCCGAGCTCGCGGGACAGTTGGGGCTGCGCCAGGGCGACGTGCTCGTGCAGGTGAACCGGGCCCGGGTGCGGAGCGCCGAGGACGCCGCGCGCGTCTTCGAAGGGCTCCGCGGCCAGGGCACCGTGCGCATCTACGTGGAACGCAACGGCGGGTATGTCGCCCGCGACCTCTATTGGCGCCGATGAGGAGAGGAACGACGTGAGCGAGAGCCAGGACCGGTACGTCCATCCCCTGTCGGAGCGCTATGCGTCCCGGGAGATGCAGGAGCTGTTCTCGCCCGGGAGGAAGTTCGGCACCTGGCGCCGGCTCTGGCTGGCGCTCGCCGAGTCGGAGAAGGAGTTGGGGCTCCCCATCTCCGATCAGGCCGTGGCCGACCTGAAGCGCGCGCTGGACAAGCCGCTGGACCTGGACAAGGCCGCCGAGTACGAGCGCCGGTTCCGCCACGACGTCATGGCCCACGTGCACCTGCTCGGGGACGATGCGCCGGCGGCCCGGGGCGTTATCCACCTGGGCGCCACCAGCGCGTACGTGGGTGACAACACCGACCTCATCCTGCACCGGGAGGCGCTCACGCTCGTGCGCGACCGGCTGGTGCGGTGCGTGGCGGCGCTGGCGGTGTTCGCCCGGGCGCACGCCGAGCTCCCGACCCTGGCGTACACGCACTTCCAACCCGCCCAGCCCACCACCGTGGGCAAGCGCGCCACCCTGTGGATCCAGGACTTCCTCCTGGACCTGGAGGAGGTGGATTTCCGCCTGCGCACGCTGCGCTTCCGGGGAGTGCGGGGGACCACGGGGACGCAGGCGTCCTTCCTCGAGTTG
>JBFYZE010000150.1:0-10032 GCA_041309665.1 Gemmatimonadales bacterium
GCCGCCTCCTTGTTGAAGTCCGAGAGGATGGGGAATGGCACCCCCGTCTCCTCGGCGAACTTCTTGTTCACGAACGGCGAGTCGATGCTGATGCCCAGGACCTTGGCGCCGACACGCTCCCACCGGGTCCAGTCCTCGGCGAGCTGGCACATCTCGGCGGTGCAGACCCGGGAGAACGCCAGAGGGAAGAAGAGGACCACGACAGGGTCGCCGCGAAGCCCAGAGAGGGTGACGCGCTCGGGGCCGGGTGCGGGCGCCAGGGAGAAGTCGGGGGCCTGATCGCCGACGGTGACGTGCGACATGGAGCTCCAGGGACCTGGGGAGAGGATGGGGCGCCCCGGCTACCCCTGCCCCCCGATGCGGGTGCCCGCCACGGCGCGGATCCGCTCCTCGAGACGGTGCGGCGAGTCGCTCCCCACGTATAGACGGGTCCTGTCCCGAAGGTGCAGCACCACGGCGTGGTTGCCCCGTGCGCTCCAGGCCTTCTTACCGTCCTTCCCCCACCGGACCCCCCACCCCCCGAACTCCCGGATGGGGCTGTACGTCACCGACTCGGTGCGCACGATCTGGTCGTAGCGCACCTTCCTCGAGATCACCCCGGCCGAGCCCAGGCCCACGACCAGGTGGTCGCGATACAGCCGAACGGAGAGCCCCGCCAGCAGGAGTTGCACGGCCACGGCGACGATACCCAGGACCACCGCACCCCAGAAGCGGTCCTGGTCCGAGCCAGGTCCCGTCATGGAGACGTTGACCATGGCGATGAACATGACCCCCCAGAACATGACGAGGATCCACCCGGACCACGAGCTCCATTCCCTGTAGATCGGCGTCTTCTGGGGATCCATGGCTCCACCTCGGGGGCACCGAATCGGGGGGACGCGCGGGGCCCCACGACAGGAGTACGGTTGCCGCGGGAGGTTTCTTCTCCCAGACTGCCCCCGACCCGGCCTGCCCGGGGGGCCCCGATCGGAGCGACGCGACGTGGACGAAGGAACCAGCCACAAGGGCATGCACGGATACCAGCGCGTGGGGCTCATCCTCGGCGCAGCGGCCTTCTTCGTCATGCTGCTGCTTCCCGCGCCGGCGACGCTGGGCGCCGAGGGGTGGCGCACAGCCGCGGTGGCCGTCCTCATGGCCACCTGGTGGATGACCGAGGCCATCCCCATCCCCGTCACGGCGCTCCTTCCACTGGTGCTCTTCCCGGCCCTCGGCATCCTGGCGGCCCCCGAGGCCTCGGCGCCCTACGCCAACGAGCTCATCTACCTCTTCATGGGGGGCTTCCTCCTGGCGGCCGCGCTGGAGAAGTGGGGGCTCCACCGGCGCATCGCCCTTCGGATCATGTCCTGGGTGGGAACCAAGCCGAGCCAGCTGGTCCTCGGGTTCATGGTGGCCACCGCCTTCCTGTCCATGTGGATCAGCAACACCGCCACCGCCGCGATGATGTTCCCCATCGCCCTGGCCGTGGGGGAGATGCTCCGCCCCAAAGACCACGAGGGCGTCTACCACTTCGGCATCGCGCTCATGCTGAGCGTGGCGTACGCCGCATCCCTCGGCGGGATCGCGACGCTCATCGGCACGCCGCCCAACGCGGTGCTGGCCGGGGCCGCCAGCGAGATGCTGGGGCGGCAGATCGGGTTCCTGGAGTGGATGGCCGTCGGCGTCCCGGTCACGGCCGCCATGATCCCACTGGCCTGGTTGCTCCTGGTGAAGGTGATGCACCCCCCGGGAAGGCTCTCCGGGGATGCCGCGGAGATCATCGAGGCCGAGCGCGCGAAGCTCGGTCCCATGTCGAAGGGCGAGAGGGTCACGGCCACGGTCTTCGCCCTCACGGCGCTCGCCTGGGTGATGCGCGAGGAGAAGGACCTGGGCGCCTTCGTCATCCCGGGCATAGAGACGTGGATGCCTGCGGTCCGGGATTCCACCATCGCCATGCTGGCAGCGGCGGTCCTCTTCGTCTGGCCCACCGACTGGAAGAAGGGCGAGTTCGCCCTGGACTGGAAGACGGCCAGGAAGATCGAGTGGGGCGTCCTGGTCCTCTTCGGCGGCGGCCTCTCCCTGGCCGCGGCCATGGACCAATCCGGGGTGGCCGCTTGGGTAGGTGGTGTCGTGGCCCAACTCGGGAACGTCCCACCCTGGGTGGCGGTGCTCGTCGTCGCCACGCTCCTCATCTTCCTCACGGAGCTCACGTCCAACGTGGCGGTCACCGCCATGGCCATGCCCGTCATGGCGGGAACCGCCGCCGCGCTCGGCATGGATCCCATGCTCCTCATGACGACGGCCGCGCTCGGCGCGTCCATGGCGTTCATGCTTCCGGTGGCCACGCCGCCCAACGCCATCGTGTTCAGCTCCGGCTACCTGACCGTCCCCCAGATGGCCAGGGTGGGGTTCTTCCTGAACCTCATCGCCATCGTGGTCGTGACGATCCTCTCCGAGACGCTCATCCCCCTCTTCCTACTCTGAGGAAGGGGGGAAGGCTCAGCGGGCCGAGCACGACGTCGCGCCGCCGCACGGCCTGGCCACGATGATCCCGTCCTGACCGCGGATACGCCGCACGCGGGCCGGGAGCGGCTCGGCGCTGATCTCCACCGAGTCGCCCACCACCGGGGCGTGCATGAGCCGGAGCGAGCCGTCCACCCAGAGCGCCAGCCCGGTGTGCGCCACGTCCATCCCCGGCGCCGTGCTGGTCGCGGCGATGATGTCCCCGTCCCGGATCCCGGCGCTTGCCGCCTCCAGTGCGTCCTCGGGGATCCACCAGCGCCCGGCGGCGCTGAGGCGCTCCTCGACTTGCCGCACCGCCCCCACAGCCGCCGGGTCCTCCATGAGCTGACGGTAGGCGTCCAGGTGAGTGGTCATGAAGTCCACGACCCCCGTGTCCCGCACGCCGCCCAGATCCCGGGTCATGTCGCGCACCAGCCCCTTCACCTCTCCGTCGGCGATCCAGTCGGAGAAGTAGTGAAGGCGGCTGGCGTAGCCCCGGAGCTCGCCCCCCCGGTAGCGGATCCGTGTCAGGATCCGCTCGTAGCGCTCCTCGGCGTCCCCCCGCCGCTCCAGGAGATCCCGGGCATCAGGATCGCGGACGAAGCCCGCCAGGGCGAGGACGTTCTCCACGAACGTGACGCAATCCAGCCCGCGGAAGCCGATGACGACCCTCTCCGGACCGGGCGGTTCCAGCGTGTGGGGCACGTAGGGGGTCCCTACGAAGGTGCGGCCGATGGCCGCCCTGGCGTCCCCCATCGGCACCGTGGCCAGACCATGGCCGAGAGCCCACGCCGCCTTCCCGTGGAACGCGGCCCATTCGGCGTCGTCCCAGGGCGCGCGGGAGGAGGACGGTGCCGCCGCGGCCAGGAGCAGCGCCGTGGACATCGCGGCGACCGCGTGCCCGACGGCGCGGCGCCGGGTCCTGACCCATTTCCATCGTCGCGCGGGATACATGTCCGTAACCGTCAGTCCGACTTGGGTTTACATGGATCTACGACACCGGATCCCGCCCCCGGGGAACGTCTTGCCCGGAGGTCCGAGCGGTGGAAGCTAGGCTGTGCCGGCCGGGGGCGGCAACGCTCCCAGGGCGTGAACCCCCCGGTCTCGGGCGGGTACTCCGGGGTCCGACCTCCCCCACGCACAGGAGAACGCGAGCATGCCGTACCCCGAATTCATGGTGGCCCCCATGCGGCAGGACCTGGTCAACGTGGGCTTCACCGAGCTTCGGACCCCTGCCGACGTGGACGACATCCTGGGGAAGGAGAGGAGGACCACGCTGTTGGCCGTCAACTCGGTGTGCGGCTGCGCCGCCGCCATGATGCGGCCGGCCGTGTACCTCTCCCTGCAGGGCGAGAAGCGGCCCGAAGTCCTCACCACCGTCTTCGCCGGCCAGGACCTGGACGCCACCGATCAGGCTCGCCGGTACATCGTGGGGTATCCCCCCTCCTCCCCCTCCGTGGCGCTCTTCAAGGACGGGGAGTTGGTGCATTTCATGGAGCGACACCAGATCGAGGGCCGTCACCCCGAGGACATCGCGGCCGACCTGAGGGAGGCGTACGCCCGGTTCTGCTGACTCGGGCACGAAAGGAAACCTCCCGCCACTCCGTACCATGAAACGGAGACATGAGGGGACGTCGGGGATGCCTGCGCGGCACCCGGAGCGTTGGGCACGCAGGCGGGACGCAACAAGGGGAGGATGACGATGAGGAAGGGAACGCTGCATGTCGCCGTGGCCGTAGCCCTGCTGGGGCTTGGCGCCACTTCCGCGAAGGCCGAGACGCCCGTCGCCGGGCCCGCCAACAACACCGTCGAGCTTCGCGTGGTCAACCACGGCACCGCCGCCGTCCGCGTCTACGTCGTGGACGCGAGAGGCGGGCTCCACGGCCTGGGCAGGGTCTGGACCGACGATTTCGAGGTCCTGGAGATCCCCGGTGACATCGCCGCCAAGGGCGACGTCCAGATCCGGGTGGTCCCGGACGGGCCGGTGGGCTCGCTCCAGGGTGAGGCCGACGGTATCGAGACGCGCTCGCTGAGCCTGAAGCTGGGAGATGCGGTGAACTTCTACGTGGAGAGCCGCATCAACGAGTCCCAGGTCGAGATCGCCAAGGGCTGATCCGACCCCGTTGACACGAAGACGGGAGGCCGCGGGGGCTCCGAGCCCCCGCGGCCTCCTCGCCTCAGCAGCGGGCGCGCCGCCTGTTCTACGAATCCCTCAACCTGCGGGCCTCCCGGGATTCCTGCTTGCGCCGCCGGCGCGCGTCCCGGGCGCTCTCTCCGGGATGGCGCACCGAGATGTCCACGCCCCCCATCACGGCCAGCCCGGCGATGCGCAGCGTGGGAGCGGATGGGTCGTGCTCCTCCTCTCCCGCGTCATCGAAGCCACCCATGATCCCCATGCCGTGGCTCTCCACGTTGACGCCCGGGGGCACGATGATGTCCACGCCGCCCATGATGGCGAGCACCTGCACCTGCGTGACACCCCGCGGCAGGGCCGCCTCCCGGAAGTCCAGCTCCGTGCCTCCCATGAGGGCGAAGGCGAAGTTCGTGCGGGCAGGGCTCCAATGCCCCTTCCGGGTCGCGCCGCCCATGATGGCGACCACGAATCCCTGGTCCCTCTCGTGGGCAGCCGGAGCGACCCGGGGCCGGGCCCGTGGCGCCGGCGCGGTGCCGTCCGAGCGCACCGCGGGCAGGTTCACAGCGGGAAGATCTTGGAGAAGCCGCCGCAGTTCGTCCACCGAAGCGGCCCTGTGCGCCACCTCCACGCGCCGCTCGAACTCCTCCACCGGAAAGGCGTCGTTGGCGAAGTGCTCGCAGAGGGCGTCGATGGTGGCCTGCCGTGTCTCGCCGAGCGGCTCGGCGCCCGGACTCCCCGCTCCCGTCTCCATGCTGCTCCGATGCCCTCCGCCTCAGCCCGTGGGGCGCTCGTAGGCTACCTGCCCGTCCACCACCGTCATACTTACGCGCGTCTCGCCGAGAGTCTTCGGATCCTGGCGCGTCACGTCCCGGTCGAGGACCACGAGGTCGGCCAGCATCCCCGTGGCGATCCGCCCCACGCGGTCCTCCATGAATCCGGCCCTCGCGCTGCCCTCGGTGTATGCGCGCAGCGTCTCCTCCACCGTGATCTTCTGCTCCGGCACCCACCCGTCCGGGTTGGCACCGTCGAAGGTGCGCCTCGTCACCGCTGCATCCAGGCCCAGGATGGGGTCGATGGGTGCCACGGTCCAATCCGACCCGAACGCCAGCGTCGCTCCGGCGTCCAGGAGGGAGCGGAAGGCGTACGTCGTCTTGATGCGCTCCGGCCCGATGCGCTTCTGCGCCCAACGCCCGTCGTCGGCTGCGTGGTAGGGCTGCATCGCGGCGATGACACCGATCTCCGCGAACCGGGAGAGGGCCGCCGGGCTGAGATGCTGGGCGTGCTCGATGCGGAACCTCCGGTCCCGCGGCCCGTGGGCCGCGGCCACGTCCCCGTATACACCCAGGAGCCAGTCGTTGGCGGCGTCGCCGATGGCGTGCACCAGGATCTGGAGCCCCGCGGCATCGCCCGCCTCGATCATGGAACGGAGCTCGGCCGAATCCGTCACCATCAGGCCGGAGGTGCCGGGTTCGTCGTCGTAGGGCTCGTGGAACCATGCGGTGGTGGAGCCCAGGGACCCGTCCACGAAGGCCTTCAGGCCGCCCCACCAGAGCCGGTCGTCACCCCGCCCGTTCGCAGCCACGAAGTCGCGCAGGCGCTCCCAGGTGGACAGCTGCACCACGGAGTACACGCGCAAGGGCAGCTCACCTCGCGCGTGGGCTCGCCGGTAGGTCTCCAGGTTCTCCCATCCCGCCATGTCGTGGACCTGGGTGACGCCCCGTTCCAGGGCATGCCGGGCAGCGGCCTGCAGCGCCCTGTCCAGGTCGGCCTCGGACGGCTCGGGAATCGCTCGACCCACGATGCCCATGGCCTCGTCCTTGAATACGCCCGCGGGCGCACCGGTGCGGGCGTCCCTCACGATCGTCCCGCCCTCCGGGTCGGCCATGCGTCCGTCGGCATCGACCCCGGCAAGGCGCAGGGCCACGCTGTTGGCCAGAGACATGTGGCCGTCCAGGCGATTCACGAACACCGGGTGGTCGGGAGTCAACGAGTCCACCCACTCCTTCCTGGGAAGCTCGCCGCCCCACAGCTCGTGGTCCCAGTCCCCGCCCGTGATCCACGTGCCGCCGGGCACGGTCTTCGCGAACTCGCTGATCCTGCGGGCGAACTCCTCCGGCGTGGACGCGTCGCGGAGGTCCACCCCCGCCAGCTTGAAGCCCCCGTCGAGGAAGTGGGTGTGGGAGTCGATGATCCCGGGCATGAGCATGCGCCCCGCCAGGTCCACCACCCTGGTGGAGTCCCCAACCAGACCTTCCACCTCGGCGTCGGTGCCCACGGCCACGATTCGCCCGTCCTTCACCGCCACGGCCGTGGCTGAGGGTGCCGCGGGGTCACCGGTCCATACCGAACCCCCCAGGAACACCAGGTCCGCCATGCCCTCTTCCGAGGCCGTGCACCCCGACGCGAAGAGCACGCCCGCGGCGGCGACAGCCCACACCGTCTTCATAAGCACCCCTCCGTTGGAAGCAGCTCGGGCCCCGAGTGGCGCGGCGCACCGGCAGGCCCCGGGGTGAGGTTACCCGGACCTTCGGGGGGGAGCAAGCAGTAGAAGGTGGCGGAGATCCCAGCCTCGGAACATCTTGTGGCCGGCGGATCGCGCCGCCGCTCCCGCAGCCTGCGCCAACGACGTCACCACGAAACACCAGGAGCCCATCATGACGCTTCGGCACACCGCGCGGACCGCGCTCGCTCTCCTGGTCCTCGCCCTCGCCGCGTCGGCCTGCTTCGCCGGTGCGGGATCGGGAGGAGCCACCCGTCCGAAGGGCTCGATGGACCGGATCACCGAAGCGGAGCTGGAGCCCATCCCGCAGCTGTCGGCGTTCGAGGCCATCCAGCGCCTGCGTCCCCGTTGGCTGCAGTCCCGGACGGGGTGGCTCCCCACGGTGCACGTGGACGGCAGCGTCCGCGGCACTGGCGAGGAGACCCTCGCTTCCATCCCCTGCTCCGAGGTGGAGGGGATGCAGTACCTGAGCGCCTCGGACGCCACCACCCGCTTCGGCACGGACTACGCCAACGGCGCGATCCTGGTCACCACCAAGAAGTAGGCCGCGGAATCCGGAGCCCTAGGAGGCTGCGCCTCCCGCCAGGGCCCGGGCGAAGCGTTCCAGCACGTCGGCGCACGCTCCGATCTGGGCGACCTCGATCCACTCGTCGGCGCAGTGGGCTTGGGCGATGTCCCCCGGTCCGTAGCACACGGCAGGGATCCCTGCCTCGTTGAGGAACGCGGCATCCACCCACGCGGTCATCCCCGTCACCGCCCTGGGAACGCCCACCGCATCCCCGGCCTCCAGGAGACCCTGCACCAGGCGGGAGGAGACGGGCACCTCGGTCCCCGGCCGCTCCAGCGTCACCTCCAGCGAGGCAGCGAGCGAAGGCTCGCCCCCGGCCAGGCCCTCCAGCACGCTCCGGAACTCCGCCAGCACCTCTGCGGTGGTCTCCCCCGGAAGGGTTCGCCGTTCGATGAGGAGCTCGCAGACGTCGGGATACACGGACTCCGCCGTCCCGCCTTTGATGGTCCCCGCGTGGAACGAGCCGTGCCCGAGGAGGGGGTGCTCGGCCCGCCTCTTCAGCTCCGCCGCGTGGGCATCCAACGCCGCCAGGTACAGACCTGCGTGACGGATGGCGTCCACTCCCAGCTCCGGGCGCGAGCCATGGGCGGCCCGCCCCTCGAACACCGCGCGAACCCACACGAACCCCTTGTGGGCCGGCATCACCGCCAGCGTGGTGGGCTCGCACACGACCGCCAGGTCCGCCGTCACCCCGGAGCGCACCAGGGCGTCCATGCCCAGGCTCGCATGCTCCTCGTCGGCCGTGAGGGCCACGACGAGGCGCGGTGTCGGCCCACCGCGCGCCAGGCGCGCCGCGGCCGCCAGGAGCGCGGCCACGCCCCCCTTCATGTCGCAGGAACCCCTTCCCTGGAGGATCCCCCCGCGCACGGGACCACCGAACGGCGGCACCGACATTCCCTCCACCCCCACCGTATCCAGGTGCCCGTTGAGGAGGAGGGTGGGCCCGTCGCCATCCAGGGTGGCCACCACGTTGCAGCGGCCCGGGGCGACCTCCTCCACCCTGGTGTCCAGGCCCCACGCCCGCAGCCAGTCGGCGCAGGTTCCGGCCATCTCGGCTTCCCCCGCACCCCCGGGAGAGAGCGTCGGATTCACCGACGGGATCGCGACGAGGGCCTGGGTCAGGGCTACCGGGTCCCCCTCCCGCGCTCGCTTCAGGACGTCCCGCTCCACCGCGCTCATGTCACAATCTCCTCCTGGAGGACTCAGTTTTCCGAGGATCGGACGTGCAAAGCTGAGGCGCAAGTCTCCGTCGGACCGCCATTTCGGCCCCAGAGCGCCACGATTTCCGGCCCCGGGCCTGGCCAGCCATTGGCATGATTCGTGCTATCGAATTCGCTGTACGTACCCCACAGGAGCACGAGCATGAAAGCCCTCACCGTCGGCCTCATCGGCGCTGCCGCTCTGGTGGCCGGCATCCTCATCGTCCGTGAGATCCGGGCCGGCGAAGACACGCCCCGGGCCCGCGAGCTCCGCGCTGGCGAATCCGAGCCCTCTTACCTTTCCCTGGAGCGCATCCGGTCACTCGGCTACTGACTGCAGGACGGCCGCGGTCGCCCCACGTCGGCGGCCACGTCCGGTGACAAGAAGGCGGCGGGAGGACCGAGGTCCCCCCGCCGCCTTTCTTTTCTCGCCCGTCCGCGCCCGCCCGGGCTCCACTCAGTCGAAGTGGGCCCTGTTCTTCTCGATGTAGCTGGTCCACTCGGCCGGCACGTCCGTGTCGGGGAAGATGGCCTGGACAGGACACTCGGGCTCGCACGCCCCGCAGTCGATGCACTCGTCGGGGTGGATGTAGAACTGGTCGGACGCCTCGTAGATGCAATCCACGGGGCAGACCTCCACGCAACTCGCGTCCTTGGTCTCGATGCAGGGCTCAGTGATCACGTACGCCATGGAGCCTCCCGAACGGTCCTGTTCTCTCGACTTCCCGCCAGAGCAGGTCAAGGACTAACCAAAGGTCCCAACACCCGCAAGACACACACGGGGTAGTCCTACTCGCGCGCGAGCCTCCTGGCGAACGTGCGCCCCCAGTGTTCGTAGCGCTGGGCCAGCCGCGGGTGGGTGCGATGGGCCATGGGCAGGTACACCGCCATCGCTTCCCGGTGCACGGCGGCGCGCCACGCGTAATCCGCGTCTCGAAGGTGTCCGTGGCGCAGATGATCGAGGCGCTCGGCCAGGGCGACGAGCCGCACCCGCTCCTCGGCGATGACCAGGTCGTAGGCCAGCCCCTCGCCGCCGGGGATGGGCACCGCCCCCGCCAGCACCGCCACGTCGGTGCCAAGGACGCGGCGGAGCACGCTGGGCGGGATTCGGAGCTCGGTGTCCTCGGACTCCACGACGGCCGCCGCCGCCAGC
>JBFYZE010000151.1:0-5503 GCA_041309665.1 Gemmatimonadales bacterium
CTTCGGCCCGGTGCTCACGGTCTACGTTTACCCCGACAAGGATTGGAAGACCACGCTCAAGATGGTGGACCAGACCTCGCCCTACGCCCTCACCGGCGCGGTGTTCGCCGAGGACCGGCGCGCCGTCCGGGAGGCCATGGACGCCCTGCGCGCCTCCGCGGGCAATTTCTACATCAACGACAAGCCCACGGGCGCCGTGGTCGGGCAGCAGCCCTTCGGCGGAGCGCGGGCGTCGGGCACCAACGACAAGGCCGGGAGCCACCTCAACCTGATCCGCTGGGTGAGCGCCCGCACCATCAAGGAGACCTTCGTACCTCCGAAGGACTACCGCTACCCGTTCATGTCCGGGAGGTAGATGCAGGCGCTCGACCCCACGCTGGCCGTCCTGGTCTTCTCGTCCGCCGCGGCCTTCGCGGCGGGGCTGGGGTCGTTACCGCAGGCGCTCATGGGGCGCCTGCCGCTCCGGCTGCTGGGGTGGAGCAACGCCCTGGCGGCCGGGCTCATGCTGGGGGTGGCCTACGCGCTCCTCGACGTCGGGCTCCCCGACCGGAGCACGGTGGTCCAGGGCGGCGTCGGCGCGGTGCTCGGGCTCGCCCTGGCGCGGCTGGCACACCTGCTCACGGGCACGGAGGGGATGGACCTGAACCGCCTGGACGAGGCGGGCCCCACCTACGGGTACCAGGTCGTGCTCGTGAACGCCCTCCACGCCACCCCGGAGGGCGTGGCCATCGGCGCCGCCATGCTGGTCTCCCTCCAGTTCGGGATCTCCATGGCCATCGCCCTCGCCGTCCACAACATCCCCGAGGCCATGGTGCTCACCTCCGTCCTGGCCAGCCGTGGCGTGCGCGTGCACCACGCCGCGACGCTGGCGGTGGCGGTCAACGCCAACCAGGTCCTGGTGGCGATCGTGACCTTCGCCGTGGTGGGCGCCCTCCCGTTCCTCTTCCCCTGGGCAGTGGGCGTCGCCGTCGGGGCGCTGATCTACCTGGTGCTCGCCGAGCTCCTCCCTGAGTCGTACCAGCAAGCCGGGCCCACCGGGATCGCCCTCGTGACGTTGGTCGCCATGGGGATCGTGGTAGCCCTGGTGGGCGCCTCGTGAGCGCCGCGCTCCTGGTCTTCCTGTACGCCCTGGCCACGGCGCTGGCCACCGGGCTGGGCGCCCTGCCCTTCTTGTTCGTGCGCACCCTCTCCGAGCGCGCTGTGGCGTACGCCAACGCCGTCGCGGCGGGGCTGATGCTGGGCGCGAGCTTCGGGCTGGTGTCGGAGGGGACGCTCTACGGCAGGGGAGCCACGCTGGGCGGGGCGCTCCTCGGCGTCGCCTTCATCCTCGTCACGCAACGCCTCCTGGAGGGGCGGAGCGAGGAGGAGCTCCTCCTCGCCCCGGGAAGCGGGTCGGGGGGCCGGCGCATGCTGCTCATGATGGTGGTGATGACCGTCCACTCCTTCTCCGAGGGCGTCGCGGTGGGGGTGTCCTTCGGGGGCGGGGTGACGCTGGCCACGCTCATCACCGTGGCCATCGCGGTGCACAATGTCCCCGAGGGTGTCGCCATCACCGCCGTCATGCGGCCGCAGGGGGTGAGCGTGGCACGCTGCGCGGGTTGGAGCGTGGTATCCTCCCTCCCCCAGCCGCTCATGGCCGTCCCCGCCTTCCTCTTCGTGGAGGCGTTCCGCCCCGCGCTCCCATGGGGTCTCGGCTTCGCGGCCGGCGCCATGGTCCTCATGGTGCTCGTGGAGCTTCTCCCGGAGGCGTTCAACCAGGGGCGACGTCCCGCCGTGGCCACGCTGGCCACCCTCTCCATCGTGGCCATGGTGCTCTTCCAGAGGCTCTTCTAGGACGCGGGACGCGGCGCGGAAGGCGTCGGATCCCTTCGGCGCTCACATGAGGTGGGCGACCAGGCGGCTGAGCGCGTGGTAGCGTCCCGTGATGGGGCTGGGAAACGCGAGGCGGCGCGTCACCAGCAGATCCAGGGCCAGGCGAACGCCCTCCTCAGGGAGGAGCCCGGCCACCTCCTCGCGGGCGATGAGCCCGCGCTCCTCCAGCACCGCGAACGCGCGGTTCTCTCCGTCGGAGCGGGCACCGATTAGCTCGAACCGGCCCGGCGCCGTCTCCGCCACGGCAGCGAGCCCGAGGCGCTCCAGCGCGACCTGGATCTGGTCCCGGTGGGGCTCGAGGACTCCGCGGAACACGAAATAGGCCTGGGGGTGGCTCTTGCCGACGTGGCGCTGCACCAGCTTGGCCACCACCTCGTCGGCACACGAGAAGTCGAGCACCCTGACCTCGGAGAGGTCGATGAGGGAGAGGGAGCGCTCCCCGAGCTCGGCCAGCTGCGTCTCGATGGCCATGCGCACCGCCCGGCCCGTCGGCCGGGTCACGAGGTGGGAGTACAGCGAAGCCACCGTGCGCTGCACCAGGTGTCCCACGTCGATGGCGATGGGATCGAGCGGGAGGTCCGTCATCCCTGGCCCCCGTTCCGGGCAGGGAGCACGATGCTGATCTGGGCTCCAGGGAAGGGTGCCAGCCCCTCGGTGAGCGGCGGCGTGTCGTCCCAGTCGGGGACCTGCCCGATGCGGGCGGACCCGCTGCGGATGGTGATCGCCCCGTTCCAGCGCTGCACCTGACGGCGGATCTGCTGGATCCCCTGCCCACGCCCGGAGTCCGGGAAGCGTGTGAGCCCGTGCAGGAACGCGGCCTCCAGCGCCGTGGCGTCGCTCCAGCGGTCCCCGTAGCGGGCGGCGTGCTCGTCGGCCAGGGATCCGCGGAACCCGCGCCCCAGGTCCATCACCGAAATGACCACCACCCAACGACCCAGCCGCCTGGCCCAGTTGTAGGCCTGGGCCGCGACCCAACCCGGCGCCTCGGCGTGCTCGATGATGTTCTGGCAGACCTCGGACAGGATCACGGAGAACTGCACGACGGCGGACGCGGGATACCCGAGCTTCGAGGACAAGATGGCGCCGGCCCGGCTCTGGACCCGGTCCACCACCGCGTGCACGTCGGCGTTGGCTCGGATGGGCGTGATCTCGAGGAGCACGTCGGAGGGCCCGGTGCCCCGCTTCGGCACGCGGTCGTCGAACTCGTAGATCCCCTGGGCCTCCCGGAAGAAGCCCATGCGGCTGAGGTATCCGAGGACGTCGGCGCTCTCGGGGAGCTCCAGACGCGGCATGGCCCCCTGCCTGTCCCTGGCCACCGCGCCGCCCAGGAGGAGGGCGACCATCCCGTTGGGATCCACCCAGCGCACGTGGCGCGCGTCCATGAGGCAGCGCGCTTCGCCGGCGAGCGAGATCCCCTTCAGGACCTCGTCCACGGTCTGCTGGTCAAGCGACGCGGGAAGGAAGATGACCTGCACCGTCTACTCCTCCACGTGGGAAAGCCGCCCCGAAAGGTGCCTGTAGAGACCCCTGGCTCCTCGATGCTCGACGTTGCGCCCCGCCAGCCGGTTCGCCTCGGCCATGGCGCCCTCAAGCCCGTCCCCGGCCAGGAGGCGCGCAAAGAAGGTAGCACCCCAGACGTCGCCGCACCCGGTGGGATCCCCCTGGCGGGGGAGGCCCACCTGGGGGACCCGCCCCGAGCGAGCGGAGCCCGCCGCCGCCAGGAAGCCGCGCCTGGGCCAACGGGAGGGATCGGCCTCGAAGTCGGGGCCCGCCACGTACGCCGCCCCTCGGGGCCCGAGGGTCACCGTGAGCAGCCTGAGGTCGGGTCCCAGCGCGTCGGCGGCCACCTTCCAGGGATCGCCCACGCCCACGCCGAGGAGCTCGAACTCGTCCTCGTTCACCTGCACGCCGTCGAAGCAGCGGAGCCACTCGCCCCAGCCCTCCAGGGTGCGAGGCACCCTCTCGCCCTGGGGCGTGATCCCGAGGAAGAGGGAGTGGAGGTCGGCGTAGGTCGGACCGCGGTAGCCGGCCCGCACCGAGCGCGCAGCCGGCAGCTCCATCTCCATCCCGGAGATGAAGTTCACGTAGAGGGCGTCGCACAGGTCGAGGGGCGGGGCCAGCTCCGGCCAAGTCCAGGGAGGCACGCCTCCGGTGAGACGCTCGGTCCTCCGGTCCGCGCTGGAGTAGCGAAGCTCGACGCGGTTGTTCGGCTCCGGAACCACCACGACGGCGGACACGTCCACCCGCGGGATCTCCCGGAGGAACGCGAACGCCTCCTGGGAGAGATCGCGCCCCACCTTGAGGATGGGGAGGACGCTCCACCCGTCGGGAAGCGTCGCCCCCAGGGCGGAGAGCGCGTACGCGATGCCGCCCCATTCCTCCACCGGATGGGCACGCCCGTCCCGGTCCAGGATCCTGTCCCAGACCATGGTGCCGACGACGCCCAGGACCTTGCGCGCCACGCTCAGGCCAGTCCGCGCGCCACCAGGAAGAGGCCCGCCGCCCCGATGACGCCCGCCGTCTGGGGAAGCTCGCCGGGAACGATCCTGCACGCCTGCTCCGCGCTCTTGAACGCGCGCCGGCGCACCTCGGCCCGAAGCGGGTTGAACAGATAGTGGCCCGCGCTCGTCACGCCCCCCACGATCACCACCACGTGGGGGTTGAGCACGTTGACGATGTTGGCCACGCCGGCTCCCAGGATCTTGGCCGTCTCCAGCATGACCTCGCCTGCGTAGGCGTCCCCCTCCAGGATGGCCTCGTACACCGTGGCAGCGGTGAGACGCGTCAGGTCCCCCTCCACCAGCGAGGTCAGGACCGACTCGGCACCCGCCTCCAGCCCCTCCCTGGCCCGCGCCGCGATGTTCGGGCCGGACGCATACGCCTCCAGGCACCCGTAGTTGCCGCACTTGCAGCGCCGCCCGTGGAAGTCGATGGACATGTGACCGAGCTCCCCCGCCGATGCCGACGCGCCGTGCACGAGCGTTCCCTCCAGGATGACGCCACCGCCGATCCCCGTCCCCAGGGTGACTCCCACCAGGCTCCGGGCGCCACGCCCGGCGCCCTGCCAGTACTCGCCCCAGGTGGCGCAATTGGCGTCGTTGTCCAGGATCACCGGCAGGCCGACCGCCTCTCCCAGCGCGTCACGCAGGGGGAAGTCCTTCCATCCCAGGTTGAAGGCGTCGAGGACGATTCCGCGCTCCAGGTCCAGGGGGCCCGGGCTCCCGATGCCCAGACCCAGCACTTCGCCGTCCGGGTCGCCCGCCGCGCCGAGACCGGTCTCGATGACCTCCTCGACCACCGCGGCCAGCTCGCCCACCACGACATCCTGCCCGCCCAGGGCGGGCGTGCTGCGGTGCGCGAGCGCCACGGGCCGTCCGCCCTGCGCGGGCACCAGGCCCACCCGCACGTTCGTCCCACCGATGTCCAATCCCACCACCCAGCGGCTCATGGCCTTCCTCCTTCGGGAAACCCCGTCAACAGGTCGCTGAAGAATGGGGGCACACCGCGACCCGTGCTGCGCACGGGTGCCCCCGGACGCCACGGCCCCGACCACGCTTCGCGTGGTGCCCCCTAGGCGAAGCGACGGGCCGAGCGGAGCGAGACCTCCGAGCGCAGCGAGGCAAGGCATAGC
>JBFYZE010000152.1:0-4763 GCA_041309665.1 Gemmatimonadales bacterium
TCTCTGAACACAATCTAGTTGAACCACCTGAAAACCTCCAGGGTGAAGGGAATCCTACCGTCGGGCCCGTTCGGGAACCTGCATCGGATCTCCGGGCGCCGGGCTGGGTGAGTGGGCCGGAGCGGGCAGTTCCCCCAACGGGAGCCATCGCGGGTCAGCCGAAGGTGACGCTCTCCAGCACCCGCCCCACGATGTCCACCGTCCCCTGGCCACCCCCCTGAGCACCGACGACCCGCACTACGCAGGCTCGTCGGAGGAGCCGACCCACCGCGTCCGGGTGGAGATGGAGCTCGACGAGGATCTCCTCGAGGCCGTGCGCCGGCGCTACCGGCAGCCGAGCTGGCGCGCGGCGGTCGAGTATGCTCTGCGGCGGGCCTCCGTCACCCCCGTGGGCCGCGACGAGGCCCTCGCCATGCGGGGCGCCGGCTGGGAGGGTGACTTGGAGGCGTTGCGCTCCGGCGACCCGGGGGACCCCCTGTGATCGTCGACACCTCGGCCCGGGTGGAGTATCTCCGCTGCACCGAGAGCCCCGAGGACCGCGCTCTGGAGCGGGCGATCCGCCAGGGAGACTCCCTCGCCACGCCCGCGCCCGTGCTGATGGAGCTCCTGGCCGGCTGCTCCACCGACGAGGCGGAGTCGAGGATCCAGCGGCTCCTGGCCCGTTTCGAGATCCTGGAGGTGGAGGGGCTCGCCGACTCAGAGGACGCGGCCCGCATCCAGCGCATCGGGCGCGGGACCGGGACTACGACGCCATCGCGCGGCACACCGCGCTACACCTGGCGGACCCCGGCGACCCTGCTCCCCCCGCAGCCCTGACGGGGCCGGGCGGACGTTCGGCTCGGTCCCGTCAGATCCACATCCCGCTGCCAACCTGCGATGTCCGCGCAGCCTTGGTGCACGGCACCTTGGAGTTGCTTCTACGGGCTGGCGGTCAAGACGCACGCTGCCTACACGCCGTCGGATCAGGTCTTGGCCGCCGGCGTCCGCATCTCTCGAGACGCCGGAGCGATTGCTCAGCGGGGGATGGCTGATGCGTTGCTCGGACTCCGCGTCACAGCCGGGAAGTCGGTCACATCCGTGGCGTTCTCCGCTCGGAGGCGGGAACCATCCTTCTATCAGGGGCTCGACATCGGCCCAGCGCTTCGTTCGGCTCTCCAGGGGCGCATAGCCCATCCCGGAGGACTCGTACCCTGCGGCCCAGACCAGAAGCCCAATGGATGCTCTCCCCTGTAACCGATTCGCTTCCCCTTCGCCGGGCGCGTCGTTGCGTGCGCCCTGCTCGATCCCGCGCTCGCCGCGATCGGACGCGCCAGGGTGAGCTTGGCCAGGTTCGGCTTCGTGCCTCCCTCCAGGAGCCGCTCGTAGTGATGGTACAGCGGCTGGTCCTCCGCCCGGCCGATCACCGTCGTCGCCGACTCGCCGCTCGGGGCCCGCACCCAGTCCGACGAGCTCCGCATCACGATGCCCAGCCCGCGGTACGCCCAGAACCCGCTCCGGCTGCGGAACCGGTACGGCGTCACCACCACCGGCAGCAGCTCCGCCATCCGGATCGGGCCCCGGCCCGGGCACGTCTTCAGCAGCCACCACGGCGGGCCCTTGCCCGGCTCGGACAGGCTGGGAACCTTGAGTCATGGAACGCTCCCCCCGTTCACCGCTCGAACACCCGACCCGGCAGGACGCTCCTGCGGGGATGACCCGCAGGGACTTCGTCTCCCGCGTGACGGCCCTGGGCGCCGCGGCCGGCATGCTGGGCGCCGCCCGCCCCGGCGGCACGGGCCCCGTTGCGGCGGCATGGCCCAACCACGCCGCGGTACACCTCCATCGGGGCCGGCCCACCCTGTTCCTCAACGGGGAGCCGACGCCCTCCCTGGCCTACATGTCGTACCTGGGAGAGACCCGGTACTACAGGGAGATGGCCGAAGCGGGGATCCACCTCTACTGCTTCCCCGCGCATCTGGGCGACCGGGGAATCAACACCAACTCGGGGATCGGCCCCTTCCGTACGCCCCTCTGGGTGGGGGAAGGTCGCTACGACTTCTCGAGCATCGAGGAGGACTTTACGCGGCTCCTCCGCGCCGACCCCGAGGCGCGGGCCATTCTCCGCGTGCACCTGGATCCGCCCCTCTGGTGGGAGGAGGCGCACCCGGAAGCGTGCACCCGCCTCCCCGACGGAAGCACCTTCCGGCAGTGCTTCTCGTCGCCCGTCTGGCGCGACGCGACCGCACGCGCCCTCTACGACGTGCTGGACCGGCTCCGCGACTCGCCGTTCGCCCCCCACACCGTGGGGATCCACGTGGCGGCCGGCTTCACCGAGGAGTGGTTCTACCACTTCCGGGGCACCTACCACGACCTCAACCCGGAGCGCACCCGCGCCTTCCGCGCCTGGCTGAGCCGCGCGTACCGAGGCTCGGAGGCCGAGCTGCGCCGGGCCTGGCGCGACCCCTCGGCGACCTTCGCCGAGGCCGAGCCCGCCGACATCAGCGGGGCGGCCCGCGATGCCGGTTGGCTCTCCAGGGACGAGCACCGGCGGCGCTTCGACACCCTCGCCTTCCATACCGCCACCATGGCGGAGCACGTGGACTTCTTCTGCCGCCGGGTGAAGGAGCACAGCGCGGGGCGCCTCCTCACGGGCGCCTTCTACGGGTACCACTTCTTCGTAACCGACGCCCGGCGCGGCCATGGACCGTTGGCGGCGCTCCTGGACTCGCCGCACCTGGACTACCTCTCCAGTCCCAACGCCTACAACCGGATCCTGGGCGGTGACTGGCCCCCCATGCTCGCCGTGTCCTCGGTGCTGCGGCGGGGAAAGCTGTGGCTCGCCGAGAACGACACGCGCACCTTCCTCACCACGCCGCTTCGGGAGCGGGCTCCGGCCATCGCGCCCCCCGGCCAGTACGAGGGTGGCGTGTGGGAGGGACCCGAGACCCCTGAGGATTCGGTCGCCCTGTTGCAGAAGAACGCGTCCCGCATGCTCGCCTGCGGATACGGCGGCTGGTGGTTCGACATGTGGGGGGGGTGGTTCAGCGATCCACGCCTCATGCAGGTCGTGCGGCGCGCCCAGGAGCTGGGACGGGAGGAGCTCCATCGCCGTGTCCCCGGCACGGAGCCCCAGGTGGCCGTGGTGGTGGACGACACCCTCGCCTTCCGGGACGGCACCTTCGGACGGCTCGCCGAGGAGATCCTGGGGAACCGCTACGCCCTGGGGAAGATCGGAACCGGGTACGAGCTCCACCTGCGCGAGGACCTCCCCCACCTCGACGCGGACAAGGTGCGTTTCGTCTGGGCCCTGGGCCTCACCGACCTGTACCCGTCCGAGGCGGACATCCTGCGATCACTGGAGGATCGAGGCACCCACGTGCTCCACACCGGCCTCACCGGGAGCACCCTCCACCGGGTGGGGCATGGGCCGCAGGAGATGCCCGGCGCGGTGCGGTTCGACGCCGAGGTCCTGCGTTCCCTTCTCCGCGCCGCCGGGGTCCACATCTACGTGGACACCGACGACGTGGTCTACGCCGGCCACGGGTGGTTGGCCATCCACACGCTGCAGGGGGGGAAGCGGCGCGCGGCCCTCCCCTTTCCCGCCGACGTCAGCGATGCGTTCCGGGACGTGCCGGTGGCCCGGGGCGCGATGCACCTCGACCTCGATCTCGCGCCCCGGTCCACGCTCCTGCTGCGGCTGGAGCCCACGACCTGAGGCGCGCGCCTCAGGCGCACCGCGAGACGGGTCGGGGGGACGTGCGCGGCGACGGTGGGACGGCCGGGGCGGAGGAGCGACTGCGCGCCCTCTTCTGCTCCGCACCGCCGGGCGGTGGACGTGGGACCCAAGCAGATGTCGCAGAGCCGGCCGCAACATCGGCATTGCGCCATCTGCAACCCCCTTCCACTCCGCTTCCGCCCCTGAGCGATCCACCATCGCCCCATTCGCCGGGAGAAAGCGGGCCCCGGCATCTTCTCCGGCGGAGGCGGGGCGTGGCGCCCTGCGGGTATGCCCCCGCCTCTCCTACCCCCAGCCCTCCCCCGTCCTCATCCACGCCCCGGCGCTGGGGCCCTGGAACCACCACCGATCCAGCCAATCCATGCTCTGGTCCCCGATGGGGCTCCCCGGCGGGGTCCCCGGGGCCGACGGCGCCGCCAGAGGCTCGTGGGGCCGATCCAGGAACCGGCGGATGTCCTTGCGGAGGAGGGCGTGGTGGGCCGTCATGGCCTCGTCGGTGTTCCCCGCCCCTTCCCCGATGCGCATGTCCAGCAGCTCCAGGGCCCGGGTGGCCTGGGCCCGCACCTGCGCCATGGGGGCCTCGCCGGCGAGCATCATCATCCGGTCCACCAGGACCCGTTGCACCGCGCGGTTCACCTCCGACTGATAGCCGTCCCGGTACCGCATCCCGAACACGCCCTCCACCAGGTGGCCCAGGACGTCGTCGAGCCCCGGCAGCTCAGGCTGCAGGGCCTCCTGCTGCACCATCCGCGCGGCCCGCTCCGGGTGCAGGAGGAAGGAGAGGGTCATGTCGGCGGCGGCGGTGGCCGGGGCGATGGCGTCGAAGACCAGCCCCGTGTTCCGCAGGAAGAGCTCCTGGTGGGCCGGGTAGCGGAAGGGCCGGGGTGGGATGAGCTGCAGGATGGAGCGGGGGATGGTCAGCTCCACGGGATCGAGGGTCCGCCTCAAGGCGTCCAGCGCCGCCCACTGCTCGTCGGCCGGGACGAAGCGGAGAGGCTCCTGCCCGTCGCCCCTGAGGGCATAGGTGTAGTAGAGCCCCGCGACCACC